>DEPC01000114.1:13483-14347 GCA_002358555.1 Hungatella sp. UBA3402
GTCATCCCTATCTGATATAATCTCTGTTAATTTGATGTACTACTATAATTTTAAATCATTTTTTATATCTCTTTTTTACTCCTTCCTCTTTGTCCAATGAAACAGATACCTTTCAGAACATTTCCATAATGTCCTTCCTAACCTTGCTATTTTTTCTTTTTGGCTTTGGCCCCACTTCACCTGTCCTTTGGCTTTCTTCTGCATTGGAAGGAATCCCTTTTTCTGAAGACATTCTTTTACTAAAGTCTCAAAAAACCCTTCAACTTCTTGCGTAAATTTCCAAGGATTTTTAAAGTCAGGGATTTGAAAGCATAATCTTTTATCTACTCCTTCCGGCAAATCTGGCCTCATATCAGGTATTATACGGTTGTATAGCAGTGCAAATTCTGGACAATCCTTTAATTCTTGAATTGCCAATCCACCTGATTCCTGTTCCCACCACTTTCCACCATGTACTAGCCATAAAGTACTGATATCCCTAGCCTCCTGTACTGATTTCCACTCTGTTCCATAATCGCGGATGACAATAGGGTATTCTACTGCTTTCAAACATACAGCTTCTCCATACCAAGGCTTCATGGCTATCTGTTTTATATTATAAATGCCATAGGAATCCAGAGGACTTTTGCAGCGCAATGCCATAGCATGCACATCTCCTGAATGATTTTGTTCTTCGTAAAGAGTTTTGTAGCCAAGCTGATTCAAATACTTAGTCAGCCCAAGAGCAAGATGGGTTGCTCCTACTCCATGGCGACTACCTGCCAGAGCCAATATAAGAGATGATAAATGACTATCTTTGAAAACACCTGTTTGAGAATACAGAGTTTCTAATTCTTGCTTTAATTCTGAGATTGTTGGATATCT
>DEPC01000144.1 GCA_002358555.1 Hungatella sp. UBA3402
ATGGAAAACATGTATTTTCAAGCCTTCCAGTTGTGGAAAACTTTATAAACGGAGAAAAAAATTATTCTTTAGAAGTTATAGCAGAAAAAGCATATTAGAAAAAACGGAGGTGGAGAAAGATGCCCTTTTTCTGTACAAATTTAAAATCTAACAATCAAAGCGTGACTCTCCAAGTACGAATCCTTAATATCCAAAACTTTATTGACAGAAAGAGGGTATCCTTCTCTGCCTCCGCAAGCCTGACATTAGAAGCGGCATTGGTGTTACCATTATTTCTTTTTGCAGGAGTAATCATGATAATGCCGCTTCGGATTATGGATATTCAAAGACAAATTCAGGCTATTGTAGAACAGGTAAGCGAAGAAATTGGACAAGCAGCTTATTTGTCGAAATATACGATTAATAGAACCGATAATACAGAAATACAATCTTTTGAAACCAATAAATTTTGGAATGCTGCGGCAGCCTACAGTTATGCAGAGCTCAAAATGCGTACTAGACTTCAGGATTTACCTGTCAGTCATCTGTCACTTCAGCGTTCCAGATTACTAGAAGATGGGGAAATCATAGATTTAGTAGTAGATTATGAAATCCAAATGCCTTTTTCGGTTTTGGGAATAAAAAATGTAGAACAGACCTCTAGAAGCTACAGAAGAGCTTGGGTAGGGAAAGATGGCAAGAGCAAGGGGGCAGACAAAGAAGATGTAGAAGATGTGATAGTATATGTTGGAAAAAACAGTACACGTTATCATATCAGTAGCACTTGCCATTATTTACATAATGATTTGGAGGTTGTGTCTATAAAAGAAGTAGAACATCGGAGAAATCGTGACGGGAATCGTTATTCTCCTTGCGCAAGATGTAGTACAAAAAATGAAAGTAGTGTATATATTATGCCTTCTGGTAGGCATTATCACAGCAGTTCATTATGTTCAGCAATCAATGCTTATGTTACAGCCATACCTAAATCAGAAGTAGAGCATCTAGGAGCTTGTTCTTATTGTTCTAAAAGAAAATAGAGGATAAATTATGCAATGGTTTTGGTTTTTATGCCTGACGGCTGGAGCAATATCTGATATCAAAGAAAGAAAAATTTCCTGCCGTCTTATTATGATTTGTGCATTAGTTGGCTGGATTTATGCGTGGAAGACGGATTTAGCAGTTCATATTCCTGGACTGATTATTGGGGGAGCAATTTTGATAGCTAGTAAATTGACACAGGGAGCAATCGGTGCAGGGGATGGTTGGTTCTTTGTAGCAAGTGCTGGATATTTGGTGATAGAAGAGGAAGGTATCTTGCTGATTAGTGGTCTTATTGTCAGTTGGTGTTGGAGTATAGGACTGGTTTTGTATAGAATTTGGAACAAAGGAAATAACAGGAAAGATACATTGCCATTTTTAGCTTGCATGTGGCCAGCAGGAATATGGCTTTTAATACGATAGAGAAAAGGGAGGGCTTTTATGAAAGGTCAAAAACTACCAGCTAGTATGACAGTAGAAGCTTCCTATGTGATGGCTATAGTGATTCTGGCATTGTCTGTGTTGATACAGACAGCATACAGACAATGTCACAAAACTACAGAAGTGATGAGGCTGCATCGGTTGATAGAACAGCTCTGTTATGAGGAAACAGAGCAAAGCTGTTCCCGCTTGAATGGCAAAGTATCTAGTAATTCCAAGGAAGTAGAGGGATATATTCAGATAGATTCATGGAAGAAACAGATTACAGTCCAAGTTCATGAACCAGAAGAATTTCTACGGAAAATGACTGTTTTAGAATGGGTGATGAAATGAATGTTGAATATTTAAGGGAGATGAAACAAAATTACTTAATGTTTGAGGTAGAAGAGAGCCAAGAACAGGGATATGAAGCAAGAATGATGATTGGAAATTCAATAGAAGGCTTGTTAAAATTTAGGATTAAAAAGATGGATAATCAATGTAAATTCTGTTATGAAATTACTTCTAAACAGCCTTTAAGTAGGCTTCTTGAGACAACAACTATTGGAGAGGAACAGACTCGACGATTGATGCTAGGAATTATCCAAACTTTGACAAGATTAGAAGATTATTTGTTGGCAGAAGAACAAATTTTACTAGAACCAGATTATATCTATGTAAATCCAGAAACCTATCAGTCCTTTCTTTGTTTGATTCCTGGAAAAAAAGGGAGTTTTCCAGAAGAATTCAGTAAATTTTTACAGTTTTTGCTCGAAAAAGTAGACCATCAAGACAAGGAAGCTGTAGTTTTAGTCTATGGCTTATATCGAGAAAGCTTAAAAGAGAATTATGGATTGGGTAATTTGCTGAAATGGTTAGTAAAAGAAGATTATCCGATTGTGGACTCTTCAAGTAAAGGGGAAGAATGTGAGACAATAAATCTGAAGAAAATAGAGCCATGGGAAGAAAAGGAAGCAACTAAGGAGCAGGAAGGAAAACTGGATTGCAACTATCCGAAAGAGACAGTTAATGTTTCAGAAACTAAAATGTGGTATCTGTATTTTTTACCAGCAGGCATCATATTCGGGTTGGCAGCAGGAACAGGACTTTTTTTGGGAAGTCAAGGATTAAAAAAATATGGATCCTGGATAGCAGCAATAGGACTTATATTTTTAATTATAGGTGGAGCCTTCTGGTTTTATCAGCTTTCTGGCAGACAGAAAGGGCAGTTATTTCAAAGAATGTCCAGTTGTCAAAATTTTCATGACCAATCATTTTATGACCAACAATCAACAAAAGACCCCAAATATTACATCCAGCAATCTTATCATCAGACATCTTATGGCAAGACATCTAGCGGTCAGCGCGATAATAACGAGCCAGTCAACCATATTTTTTTCCAACACCATCAAAATGTAAAAGCATCTGCTCAACCAGGCGAATGGCAGATAGACTTTGAAGAGCCAGAGGAAATGGAAGAAGAAAAAACTTCTGAACTTCCAAAATCAGAACCAGAAGAATTGCATACGGTATTACTATGGAACCAGGAAGAAGAGAACAATATCCGACGCCTTATCAGTTTAGATAAAGGAGATGATATTTTATTGTCCTATTTTCCATTTATTATCGGAAAGCAGGAGGGACTTTGCGATTATATCATCTCTAAGACCACAATAAGCCGTCTACATATCCGAATTGATGAAGCAGAGGACGGGTATCTAGTCACAGATTTAAATTCGACCAATGGAACCTATGTAAACAATAAATGTTTAGAAGCCAATGAGAGTGTTTCTGTCCAATTAGGGGATGAGATTGGAATTGCAGACCTTAAATTTCAGCTAAAATGAAAATACCTGAGTATAGCTTCAACAAAATACCTTAACAAAATTAGGAAGCTATGGTAGAATGGGGCTACATAAGTTTTAAGGAGGATTTTATGGGGGATGAAAGATACCATAAAACCGCTTATGTAAACTTTGCGATCATAGCAATCAATATAGTTGTTTTTCTCTATTTGGAAACAAAAGGTTCCACAGAGAGTTCAGAGTTTATGATTACTCATGGTGCTTTGTTTGAACCAGCGGTTCTGTATGGAAAAGAGTATTGGCGACTGTTGACCTCTGTTTTTATGCATTTTGGAATGGAACATTTGGCAAATAATATGCTGATTTTATTTGTTCTGGGAGATAATCTGGAACGGGCATTGGGAAAAGTAAAGTATACCATTTTCTATCTGGTATGCGGAATTGGTGCTAATGTAGTTTCTATGTGGGTGGATTTGCAACAGCAAAGCTATACAGTATCTGCAGGGGCTTCAGGAGCTATCTTTGGTGTTATTGGAGGACTGCTTTATGCAGTGGTAGTGAATCGCGGACAATTAGAAGATTTAAGTACTAGACAACTGGTGATTTTGGTTGGATTTTCTCTCTATCATGGATTTACCAGCAGTGGAGTAGATAATGTAGCTCATGTGGCAGGGCTGGTATTGGGAATTCTCATGGGGATAGCGTTATATCGAAAGCCGAAAAAGAGAACTGGTTGGATAAAGGAGGATTTATGGTAAAAGATGATTGTATTTTCTGTAAACTTGCAGGAGGAATAATTCCCACAGCGTCTTTATATGAAGATGATGACTTTCGGGTAATTTTGGATGCTGGACCAGCCTCCAGAGGTCATGCCTTAATTTTGCCAAAGCAGCATTACCAGGATATCTGTGAGCTGGATGAGGCTGTTGGTGCTAAGGTATTAGGCTTGGCAGCAAGAATTGGGAAAGCAATGAAGAGTGGTTTGGGATGTGCAGGATTTAATCTAGTACAGAATAATGGAGAAGCTGCTGGACAGACAGTGATGCATTTTCATATGCATATTATTCCCCGATATGAAGGAGGACCTCAGATGGTAGCCTGGAATCCAGGAACCATAGAGGAAGAAGATGTCAAACAGATTGTTCAAGCAGTTCAAGCTCATCTATAGACAGGAAGATATACTGATATAGGCAGAGAATAATAATTTCTGGGAAAATGACAAGAAGCCAATATTTTAGGAGAATATAATGCAACAAGAGCAGAAAGATTTGTTGCAGGCGCTGTATGAAGATTATCGTGATTCACTTCGTTTGGCAGTATTAAGTAGAGGAGTGCCAGAATGTGAAGTTGATGACATTATTCAGGATACATTTTGTGCATTTATGCGTGCATATAAAGAGGATGCTCTGGTGTGGAACATAGCTCAGAGAAAAGGCGTATTGATGAAAATTCTGATAAATCGTTGTGCTGATTATTTTCGGGATTTAAAGCGGAGAAGAACTATCAGCATGGATTCAAAGGATTCAGATATCGAATACGAAATTCTTCGCTATCATGTAAGGAGGGATATTTGTGATATCCTGATTGAAAACGAAGAAATCAGGCAGATTCATGAGGAGATTATGAAAATGAAACCTGCTTTGCGTGAAGTAGCCCTCCTTCATATGGTAGAAGGAAGGCCAGTAAAAGAGGTATGTGAGATTTTGAGCATCAGCAATCCTGCATGCAGAATGCGTATTATGAGAATTAGAAAATACCTGAAAGAACTACTTAAGAAAATGCATTAACTTTCTTGGACAGCGCATTCTTCAATGAGATTTATAATGGTTTGTATTGCATTACTTAAGTGGCTTTGTTCCATTTTCTGGATAAATGCAGATCTATTTTCATAGGTGCAGTGAATAGCCTGGTATAAGCTGTCATCAGTTACTACCTCTTCTTCCAGAACTGTACTAAAGCCTTGTTTAGCAAATGAATTTGCATTCAAAATTTGATCGCCTCGGCTGGCTGCAGCAGATAGAGGAATTAGAATATTTGGTTTACGAAGAGCCAATATTTCGCAGATAGAGTTAGCTCCAGCCCTGGATACTATTAAGTCAGCAGCGGCAAACAGATGCTTCAATGGTGCATCAACATATTCATATTGTACATATCCTTTTATTCCAATCAAGTTTTCAGCTAGATTGCCTTTTCCGCAGATATGTACTACCTGATAATCAGGCAGCAAACGCGGCAGCAAGCTTCGCACTGCAGTATTGACAGCCACAGAGCCAAGACTTCCTCCAATAACCAGAATGACTGGTTTATCGGCAGCTAGATGGGAATATTGAAGACCAGATAATCGATCACCCAAAAGTAGCTCTGCTCGAATTGGAGAGCCAGTAAGTACTGCTTTGTCTTCTGGTAGAAGAGGGAGAGTCTCTGGAAAGTTACAGCAGACTTTTTTAGCAGAAGGAATACATAGCTTGTTGGCAAGTCCTGGAGTCATATCAGATTCATGGATAATGGTTGGAATGTGATAATGCTTTGCAGCTAAAACTACAGGAACTGCTACAAAACCTCCCTTGGAAAAGACTACATCGGGTTTGTATTTTTTTAATATCCTTCGAGCCTCCCCGTATCCTTTCACTACACGGAATGGGTCAGAGAAGTTTTTTGGGTCGAAATATCGTCTCAACTTACCAGAGGAGATTCCCTCATAGGGAATTCCAGTATTTTCAATAAGCTTTTTCTCAATTCCCTGGTAGGAACCGATATATAGAATTTCATACCCAAGACTTTGTAAAGAAGGAATCAGAGCTAAATTCGGTGTGACATGGCCGGCGGTTCCGCCGCCAGTTAAGATAATCTTTTTCATAAAGAACTGCCTCCATATTTAAAAACATACGCCCAAAAGGGCATCTACATACCTATATACTAAACAATCACTTTAAAAAGTCAACCCCCTAATCCTTTAAGAAAAATAATTTCCTAAAATCCGAAGAGATATGCGAGGTATACCTGTGAAGAATAAAAATCAATGGCAACTCGATGACAACTTCATAGAGAAGAGACTTGCAGAATCATTCGGATATGAGAACGAACAGCTTGTACAAGAACTGGACCATTTTAAGGAGCAGGTTTCCACGGAATATTTGTCTGGTAGGTCCAGAGCCCCAGAAGGTGAATTCCAAAGGATTCTGAATCGACTGGACCAGGGTAACAATACTGTAAAAGGACATAAGGAGATTAGGTTAAAGAAAGTTGCGAAATTTGTGGTTGCAACAGCAGTTATGGGAACTATGGTGCTGGGAAGTGGAATGTGGGTAGGAGCAAGGAGAATAAAAGAATATCAGATAAGAGAGAGGTCTGATTTAGAAAATGTAGTAGTTTTTGGTAATGATTCAGATAATGTGATTATATCTGAGGATGACGAGTCAGCGATAGAAAAGGCGTATGCACAGATAGAGAAAGAATTAGGAATTGAGGTATTAGAGCTATCATATTTGCCAGAAGATATATTATTTGATAGATTGATAATAAAAAAGAGAAAAGGATTAATAATATTTTCTAATGAAAGCAAAAAAGTTTTTTTCTATCAAGGCTTAAATGATAATACAAGTTCTTTTAGCTTTTCGTCTAACATAGAAAAGTGCAAACAAGTTTATAATATATATTTGAATAAAAAAATTGAAATTTATAAAGAAGAATTAGAAAACGGCAGTATAGATTTTAGTGCTCAGATTGTAGAAGGTAATAAGTACTATTTATTACATGGTGTAATTGATATAGAAGAGTTTGACCAGATTGTTTGTGGAATTAAATTATATAGAGATTAGAGATTGATAATAGATTATCTAAGAGAGGTAATAATATGAAAGGTAAACTGATAAAAATTCTTAGCGTAGTATTGGCTATAGTTTTTATAGGAACTAGTACTGCTTTTGCAAATGAGTTATCAGTTATTGGCATAGAAGCTGATAACAATTCTGAGATTTCTATACAACCAAGAAGTCTTTATTTAGCGACCGCAATATCAGAAATAACAAATGAGGGCAATGGAATATTACATATTTATGCTGATTTTACATCAAATAATTCTGTAGAATGGGCAAAACTAACAATCAATTTAGAACGAAGGAAAAGTGCTACTTCAGGAACTTGGAGTAATGTTAAGACATATACTTATGAATTTGACCGAGAAGATGAACCAGATGGTGAATTAATATATGCATGTGCTGATTTTGATGTTTCAGGATATGCAACAGGATATTATTATCGTTTGACATGTGAGCATAAGGTAAAAACTCCAAGCGGCTCATACGAAACTAAAACGACCCGAACAGATGGAGTTTTACTTACATCTTATCCTGATTTCCGTAGTATAGACGAAACAAACTAGAAATTTTATACCATTTTTGGTAATAGGAGGATATAAGTAGATTTGAAGAAATAATTAGTTGCTTAAAAATGACAAAATTGATTTTCCAGTTTACGAATTTTGTAGACACAAAAATAGTTGTTGAATTAATATCAAGTATTCTAATTATATAAGAATCTAAAATATAGTTAATCATGTAAGAAACTAAATAAAATATAACAATATTTTTTATTACATAATTTTATTATTAAACAATAATATGATAGTTACTATAAAGAAATGGATTATGATAGCTAAACTAGAAATATAGAAGTACTAATACAGGAAGAAATTAACTACTGGTCTGCATTTACAAGAGGCTTAGTAATTCTTAGTTTACAACCTATCTATATTAGGAACAAAATTTTTTGTTTGAACGTAGCAAGTTTGAATTTTTAAGGCTGTTTTTAACAGATAGTTAAAGATTTAGAATTTCCACCTCCGAAACCGCAGACCAGTGGGCAGTTTCTTCTAGTAAGTAACCTCTGAAAATAATCTTTTCCTTCTTTTTAAATTTTTGATAGATTTTCTAATCGAAGAATTAGTTGATATTAATACCTTCTCCACTTTTATTTCTCCCCTCTCAAAATTTAATTTAGCTAAGTTTATATCTGGAAGAATTTACCATGAAATATAATAGATAAAAGAAACAGAATTTTAAGATATTTTACTCTTAACATAAAAGTATGAAGCTTTCTGCAATGAAAAAGCTCTATAAATCAACAAAATTATATTTTTTCTAAACTTTCCTATTTCATATATCTGATAATAGATGAAAACTCCCTTTAATAAGTACAGAAATATATAAATATCCATGAATTTCCGACCAAATTCTTATATAAATAAGAAATTAACACTTGGATTAAAAAAACTATTTTGTTATAATAGGACTATTATTACCAGAAAACAGTGAATTATTGTAAGAGCCATAGCAAATGCTGTGGGCATAAGAGTGGGGAAGCGCATGGTTAGTAGACAGATTAGTGATATTTATCGGAGGCTGTCCGAGGATGAGTATCAGACAGCAGAGGCATTGGCAGAGGAATTAGGAGTCAGCAGCAAGACGGTGCGTAAACAGTTAAAGAACTTAAATGAGTTATTAAGTGAATATGGAGTTTTTGTGGAGTCCAAACATGGGACTGGCTATCGGCTTGTGGTAAAGGACAGTTATAGACGGATAGAATTGGAAGAATTGATGCAGAAGCGGGAACTTCAGCAATCAGGGATACCGAATTCTTCAGAGGAACGAGTGAAGTATCTTTTGGAGTATTTACTGAATTCAGATGGATATGTCAAATTAGATGATTTGAGTGAGATGCTCTACATTTCTAAAAAGACTTTGACAGGAAACCTAAAAGAAGTGGAGAGTATGTTGGGAGAATATAATCTGCATTTGCAGAGAAAACCCAATTATGGAATCCGTGTGGAAGGTAAAGAGTTTGATAGGCGTCTGTGCATTGCAGGGTATGTTGCAAAGCAGATTCGGTTGGTGGAAAAGCTAGGTGGAGACCAAGATGTAACAGAAGAGATTCAGTGGATTCATCAATGTGTTCAAGAATGTCTGTCCAAATATAGCTTTGATATTTCTAGTGTGGCATTTCAGAATCTGATATTACATATTCAGATTGCAATTTTAAGAATGCGCAATGGACATTATGTTCCAGCAGTGGAAGGAGAGATAGACCAGGTACGGAATAAAAAAGCATATCGTATGGCTAAGGAAATTTTAGGAAAAATTAAAGAAAAATTTCATGTGGAATTTCCTGACAGTGAGATTGAATATATTGCAATCCATTTGGAAGGCAAGAAGATGGTTGTCAATTCTACTCTTATGGAGGAGAGTGAAGGAAATTTAATTATTAATCAGGAAATCAGCGATCTAGTGGATTCTATGCTTTCAGCAGTTTATGATGCATTCAAATTTGATTTTCGTAATGACTTGGAATTGAGAATGTCTTTGAGCCAGCATCTGGTTCCTTTGGTGGTAAGGTTGGAGCATGATATGAAACTGACCAATCCATTATTGAAAGATATTAAAGAACGCTACTCTTTGGCATACACAATGGCAACAACAGCCTGTGTGATTTTAAATCATAGGTTTCATAAGATTATCAAAGAAGATGAGATTGGCTATATTGCACTTTTGTTTGCTTTATCTTTAGAGCGAAAGAAGACAGAGATTGCAAAGAAAAATATTTTGTTAGTTTGTGCTTCAGGAAAGGGAAGTGCCCAGTTACTTCTCTATAAATATAAGACAGAATTTGGTCCATATATCAATAAAGTTAATGTTTGTGATGTGGGAAGAATAAACGAGCAGGATTTTTCCGATATTGATTATATCTTTACTACAGTGCCAATTCCAGTGAAAGTACCAGTGCCAATTCAGGAAGTAGAATATTTTTTGAAAAGTTCTGACATTCAGGCTGTGAAAAGGACTCTTATGGGCAAGACTGACAGTCCGATTCTGGATATTTACCGGAGAGAGTTGTTTTTGCCACATATGAAGTTTACAAGCAAAGAAGAAGCTCTTCAGACTTTATGTGGTTATGTCAGTGAGCGTGGACTGGCGCCAAAGGAATTTATTGATTCTGTGAGAGCTAGAGAGTTGCTTGCAAAGACAGCATTTGGCAATCTGGTGGCTATGCCTCATCCTATTGAGATTATGGGGAAAACTCCATTTGTATGTGTTGCAGTACTAGATGAACCAATTGTATGGATTCCAGAGGTGGAAGACAGCATGATTCAAGTGATTTTCCTGGTATCTGTGGCCAATTATGAGCATTTTGATGTCCAGAGATTTTACCAAGTGACAGCAAAACTGTTGCTAGATAGTTGTAGTATGAAGGAGCTGATAAGAAATCAGGATTATGAGACATTAAAAGGACTTCTTTTAAAGATGGAACAGCAAGTTGAGGAAGATGAAATATAAGTGTTTGTGTTTTTAGAAATTTTTTGAATGGATTAAAAATTATTAATCGCTAAAATTTGAAGAAACTGTTGCAAAATAGAAAAAATACAATATATAGTATAAATATTGTTAATATTATACTATATATTGTGGATATTC
>DEPC01000145.1 GCA_002358555.1 Hungatella sp. UBA3402
CTTTTAGGTTTAACAAAAAAGAGCTGGACAAGTCAGATGTTTGAAATTCAAACCATTGTTCTAACTTTGTCTGCTCTTTAAAATTTTAGTATCCAAAAGTTCCATCCAGCGATTCGTCCTCATCAATCCAGTTCTGAACCTGAACGACTCTATAATGGTCCTCATCGTCTCGGATATATACAGTCTCAATTCCTGCATTGATAATCATTCTTTTACACATAGAGCAACTGCTGGAATTAGAAATATAGTTTCCGGTTGACACTTCCCTTCCAGAAAGATATAGAGAGCTTCCCAGCATTCTCTCTCTCTCTGCACTGATAATAGCATTTGCTTCTGCATGGACGCTGCGGCATAGCTCATATCTCTCTCCTCTGGGAATATTCATCTTCTGACGGATACATACCCCAAGATCGGAACAATTTTTTCTTCCCCTGGGTGCCCCCACATATCCTGTGGAAATCACTTCATCATTTTTAACAATCACTGCTCCATAGAGTCTGCGAAGACAGGTTCCTCTTTTGGATACTACATCTGCCAAGTCCAGATAATAATTGGTTTTATCTCTCCTCTCCATATCCTTTTTTCTGTGAACCCTCCTTTTATTTTTATGTATTCTAAAAATCTCTTTACACCCAATTTGTGAGATGATCGTTTGTCAGATGTGTAGATTAATTTGTTATGCCAATCCCTTTCAATTTGACAAAAAATCATCTTCAAGAGAGCTGCACTAATTTTTCTCTACAATGACACCTTCCTTTTTATAAATAGAATGACTGTTTATGCACCCTCTTACACTGGACAAAGGATAAATATTACTGTGAGAACCTACAATCGTTCCTGGATTGAGGACAGAGCCACATCCTACCTCCACAAAATCTGCCACAGCTGCACCAAATTTTTTCAGACCTGTCTCAATATCTCCATCTTCTCCATGAACATTTACTAGGGTTTTATCAGATTTGACATTGGAAGTTAACGAGCTAGCTCCCATATGGGACTTATAGCCCAAAATAGAATCTCCTACATAATTGTAATGAGGCACTTGAACATTGTCAAATAGAATTACATTTTTCAGTTCTGTAGAATTTCCCACCACAGAGCCCTCTCCTACCAACACATTTCCTCTGATAAATGCACCTGGCCGAATCTCCACATCTCTACCCAAAATAGCAGGTCCTTTTAAACTGGCTGTAGGAGGAACTTTCACAGTCTTATGAATCCAGATATCTTCCCCAATATGCTCATATTCCTCCAAATCCAAGGTTTTTCCTAGTTCCTTTATTATCTCCCCAATATGGGGCAGTACTTCCCATGGATAGGTATATTGCTCCAAATATCTTCCTGCCAAGGTTTTTTCCATATCAAACAGCTCTTTGAGCCTCATCTGTTCCTTTTTCACATCCAGCCTCCTTGTTAATCTTACATTTCTTCTTTATTGGTATTGCCAGGACATGCAAGTTTTTCTTTATTATAATATTGCTCAGCCGAAGCAAAATATTCTTTTAATTGATATTGATTATTCAGTTGTAATACATGATTTGTGCGTCCTACTACAAAATGTTCTAATTTTCCCATATATTCTTCTGGTGTAATACTTCCCTCAGCCACATAAGTCAGCCCTTTCTCCCAGCTTGCTGTTAATTCTGGATTTAGAAGCTGGCGAATAGAAGCATTCACCACTTCAAAAACCATTTCTCCTAAAAGTGTAGGCGTAATCGTCTGAGTCTTTCCATTTAATGCCAGATAGTTAATATTAACCAATTTTTTTAAGATTTCAGCTCTAGTGGCACTGGTTCCAATTCCACTTCCTTTAATCTGTGCACGTAGTTCCTCATCTTCAATCAACTGTCCTGCATTCTCCATGGCAAGAATCATAGAACCTGATGTGTAGCGTTTTGGCGGAGAAGTTTCCCCTTCCTTGATAGCAAAACCTCCGATGTCCAGAACCATTCCTTTTTTCAAGATACCCAACATCTGAATAAATTCTGGATTATCTACATTTTTTTGAAATGGTTCTTCTTTATCCTCTTTTTTGTCTCCTACAGTTCTGGTTTCTTTGGTGCTCTCCTTTTCTTTCTCTTCTTGGTCAGTCTTTTTTCTGCCAGTTTGCACATCAGTCACTTTTAAATATCCCCTGTCTATGAGAATCCGAAAACTGGCAAAAAAATGTTCTTCCATACGCATTAAATCCAGACTGAATTTCTCATATATGGCTGGAGGATAAAAGATGCCAAGAAATCTTCTTGTAATTATCTCATATACTTTAACTGACAGTTGAGACAGGTTTGACAGAGCTGAAAGTCCTTGACCTGTAGGCACAATGGCATAATGGTCTGTAATCTGCTTATCATTGACATATCTGGTTTTTGCAATACCTTTATAAGCTCCTGCCCCCAAAATTTCTTTTGCAAACACAGTTACAGGGCTAAAATTCTTGAGCCCAGTAATATTTTTGTAGATTTCCTTTGCCACAGCCGTAGAAAGGACTCGGGCATCGGTTCTTGGATAAGTCACCAGCTTTTTTTCATACAGCTCCTGAACCACCTGTAATGTTTGGTCTGGGCTGATTTTAAACATCTTGGAACAATCATTCTGAAGTTCTGCCAAATTGTAAAGCAAAGGAGGATTTTTAGTTTCCTTCTTTTTCTCAATCTTTGCTATCACAGCTTTAAGTGGAGGTTCTTTAGATAGAACATCTATCAATTCTTGGGCATATTTTCTTTCTTTAAATCCATTTTCTTTATAAAGAAACGGAGTTTCAAAATATTTAGAACCAGCTACACTGCGCCATTCAGCCTCAAATGGAATCCCCTGCTCTAAATCTTTGCTCTGTGTATTCTTGACAGAATTCCCAGGTATGATATTTGAAACTCCTGGACCATAAAATGTACCTACCACTCGATAAAAAGGAGTCTTTACAAAGCTGCGAATCTCTCTTTCCCTGCGTACTACCATTCCCAGCACACAGGTCATAACTCGTCCTACAGATAGTACTGTTCTCTCGGTCTTTAAAAAATTGGAAATAGAATTTCCATATTTTAAGGTCAAAAGACGTGAAAAATTAATTCCCATCAGATAATCTTCTTTGGCTCGCAAATAGGCAGAAGCTGAAAGATTGTCATATGTACTCCAGTCTTTTGCATCTCGGATACCTCTCAAGATTTCTTCTTCTGTCTGGGAATCAATCCACACCCGTTTTCGTTTTTTATCATGAACCCCAGCCATCTGGTCCACCAGACGGTAAATATACTCCCCCTCCCGTCCAGAGTCTGTACAGATATAAATGGTTTCTACATCTTCCCGATTGAGCAGACCACTTACAATCTGAAACTGTTTATTCACATGTTCAATGACTTGGTATTTGAATTCTTTGGGCAAAAATGGCAAAGTCTCCAGTCTCCAGCGCTTATACTGAGCGTCATATGCCTCTGGATAGCTCATAGTCACCAAATGTCCGACACACCAGGTTACAATCGCATCCTCGGACTCCATGAATCCATCACCCCGCCGCCATTTCCCTTTTAAGGCATTGGCAAACTCCTGAGCCACGCTGGGTTTTTCCGCTATATATAAAGATTTCGTCATAAATTACCCCGCTTATTATTTTGTTTCAAT
>DEPC01000251.1 GCA_002358555.1 Hungatella sp. UBA3402
TATCAGCAATCAGAAATACTGCTGCCATGCGGATAGTCTGTTCTACAATTTGAGAGATAGCAGGAATTTTTGTTTTTTGGATACCATAATAATAGCCATTGATGCAGGCATGGACAGCAGAAAATGGCACAGATATAGCCATAAATGGAAGAAGAGGGGTACAGCGGTCTTCTAAAAGCATATAATGAGCTAATGGGGCGCTAAATCGAATAATTAAGGCAGCCAAAGCAATGCCGATAGAAAGAGAAATGATAAGACCTGTTTGAAAAATCTGTTTTCCCTTCTGGATATTGGCAGCCACAAAACGAGAGATGGCAGTCTGGATAGACCCTGCACATAATGCAAAACAGATTCCATAGATAGGGTGCACCATATTATAAATGCCAAGTCCTTCTGCTCCAATTGTGCGGGACAGAAAGATTCGATAAAAAAATCCTAGAACCCTAGTGGCAAAGCCTGTAGCAGTCAGAAGCAGAGTGCCAGTGATAAGGGTATGTTTTTTAAAAAATTCTTTCATGACAGCTCCGATACAAGATGGAATTGTTATCATTTTATGTAGCGAAAAGATAGACTAGAACAGCAGGCAAGATTCCTATTGCAATACCAAGAATATCATATATAATATAGTAAGGATAGCTATTTGGATGGCTACCTATAAAAATGTAGATGAAGCTTTTAACTTTAATACTACGGAAAGGCGGATTACACATATGAGTCAAATAATTTATTTAGACAATGCAGCTACTACCAGAACACGACGTGAGGTGGCAGAAGCAATGCTGCCTTATTTTACTGAAAATTACGGCAATCCATCCTCAGTATATGAATTTTCTACGCCTTGTAAGCAAGCCATTGCTCATACCAGAGAAATTATAGCAAAAAGTCTTGGAGCAAAGGCAAATGAAATCTATTTTACAGCAGGGGGAACGGAATCCGATAACTGGGCTATCAAGGCTACAGCAGAAGCATATGAGACTAAAGGAAAACACATTATCACCAGCAAGATAGAACATCATGCAGTGCTCCATACCTGCGAATATTTGGAGAGCAGAGGGTTTGAGGTCACTTATCTAGATGTAGATGAAAATGGAATTGTAAAGTTGGAGGAGTTAAAAAGAGCTATCCGGCCTGATACCATTTTAATTTCCATTATGTTTGCCAATAATGAGATTGGAACGATTCAACCCATAAAGGAAATCGGAACGATTGCTAAGGAACATGGAATCCTATTCCATACAGATGCAGTTCAAGCATATGGGCATTTGCCGATTGATGTCAATGAATGTAAGATTGATATGCTCAGTTCCAGTGCCCATAAACTGAATGGTCCAAAAGGAATTGGATTTTTATATATTCGTACTGGTTTAAAAACTCGTTCTTTTATTCATGGTGGTGCTCAGGAACGAAAGCGTCGGGGCGGCACAGAAAATGTACCAGGAATTGTGGGATATGGTAAGGCAGTAGAGATAGCCCTGGCAACCATGGAGGAACGGTCAAAAAAGGAAAGAGAGCTTCGGGATTATTTGATTGAGAAAGTCATTACAGAGGTTCCTTATGTGAGACTGAATGGCCATAAAACTGAAAGACTTTCCAATAATGCCAATTTTGCGTTTCAGTTTATTGAAGGAGAATCCATGCTTATTATGCTGGATATGAATGGAATTTGCGGTTCCAGCGGCTCTGCATGTACTTCTGGTTCTTTAGACCCATCCCATGTGCTGTTAGCCATTGGACTTCCTCACGAGATTGCCCATGGTTCTTTGAGGCTGACTGTCAGTGATGAGAACACTGTGGAGGAAATGGACTATGTGGTGCAAAAGATTAAAGAAATTGTGGAAAAATTGAGGGCTATGTCACCATTGTATGAGGATTTTATTAAGAATTCTGAGGGATAGAGGAACATTAGGCTTCGGAAAAAGTTGAGCTTAGTCTGTATTTGTAGAAGCCTTAGCAACTTTTCCGAAGCTGTTGGCTGCCAGGATTAGACAAAATAGAAATCTGTTTAGGCCGCAAAGAATGTCAAGAGTGTTATCTGTCAATGGGACATGTTTAACATCAGCTAAAATGGAAGGAAAGAGGAGAAAAAATTATGTATACAGAAAAGGTTATGGACCATTTTCAAAATCCAAGAAATGTAGGAGAGATTGAGAATGCCAGTGGTACAGGAACTGTAGGCAATGCAAAATGTGGAGATATTATGAGAATTTATCTGGATATTGATGAAAATCAGATAATTCAGGATGTGAAATTTAAGACATTTGGATGTGGGGCTGCTGTAGCTACCAGCAGTATGGCTACAGAGATGGTTAAAGGGAAGACTGTTCAGGAGGCTATGGAAGTTACCAATAAGGCAGTGATGGAGGCACTTGATGGACTTCCTCCAGTTAAGGTGCATTGTTCTTTGTTGGCAGAGGAAGCAATTCATGCTGCTCTTTGGGATTATGCACAGAAGAATGGAATTACCATAGAAGGTCTTGAGAAACCGAAGTCTGATATCAGTGAACACGACGAGGACGAAGAATATTAAGAGCATGGAGAATAATAGAAAGAAAAAAGTAGTGGTAGGTATGTCTGGAGGAGTGGATTCCTCTGTGGCTGCTTATCTTTTAAAGGAACAAGGGTATGACGTTATCGGAGTAACCATGCAAATTTGGCAGGACGAAGAACAAAAAGCACAAGAGGAAAATGGAGGCTGCTGTGGATTAAGTGCTGTGGAAGATGCCAGAAAAGTTGCATGGGAACTAGGGATTCCTTATTATGTGATGAACTTTAAAAAGGAATTTCAAGACAATGTAATACAATATTTTATCAATGAGTATATACAGGGACGTACTCCCAATCCCTGTATCGCCTGCAACCGGTATGTAAAATGGGAATCTCTGTTAAAAAGAAGTCTGGATATTGGCGCTGAATATATTGCAACTGGTCATTATGCTCAAGTTCACAAACTTTCCAATGGTCGCTATACACTAAAAAAATCAATTACAGAGGCAAAAGACCAAACCTATGCTTTGTACAATCTAACTCAGTACCAATTATCCCATACCTTGATGCCAGTAGGAGAATACAGCAAGGAACAGATTCGCCAGATTGCAGAGACCATTCATCTGAAAGTGGCAAGCAAGCCAGACAGCCAGGAAATCTGCTTTATCCCAGACCATGACTATGCACGGTTTATCAAAGAACATTCCAGAGAGCAACTTCTAAAGGGAAATTTTGTAGATTTAGATGGAAATATTCTTGGTCAGCATGAAGGTATTACTCATTACACCATAGGTCAGAGGAAAGGATTAAATCTTTCTATGGGTAGACCAGTTTTTGTGGTGGAGATTCGACCGGAAACAAATGAAGTGGTAATCGGTGAGGCGAACGATGTATTTTCAAATATCCTTATATGTAGCCATTTAAATTGGATGGCAATCCAAGGACTTTATGGCAAAGAGATGGATGTAACAGTAAAAATCCGCTACAGTCATAAAGGAGCAAAAGCTACAATCCGAGAGATTGGAGATGACAAAGTAGAATGTCAGTTTGAAGAACCTCAGCGGGCTATCACGCCAGGACAGGCAGTAGTATTTTATGATGGAGATTATGTAGTGGGCGGAGGTATTATTGAATGAAAAGAAAAAATGTCGGAATCTTGACAGCAGCGGCAGTCTTGGTATTGGCTACAGGATGTCAAAAAAAGTATGAAGAGATTAAGTTAGACCAAACTAGCTGGGAACAGGAAGGAACCAATAATGGAGTAGATGATTCAGCAGAAGTTATAGAAAAACTGGGACAAGAGGAAGAGAGCAACAATAAAGAAGTAGGGAGATTAACAGATGCTCAGGAAAATGAGGATAAGATAACAGCCGAGACCAGTACAAAGGAATCTGTGATTGTTGCTGAACCTGTCCCAGCTATACAGGATAGGGATGAGATGGCTTTTGTCAGCGGAGATAAGGTGAACTTACGAACTTCACCCAGTACAGGATCAGATGTAGTAGCTGTGCTTGGAAGGGGAGAAACGATTCATCGCACTGGATACAGTGACGAGTGGAGTCAGATAGAATATAATGGAATGACCTGCTATATTGCTTCCAGATATGTATCTGCTGCCCCACAGCAAACCAATACGCTAAGCACAACAACTAATGGAACCGTTTCACAGAGTGGAGAGATAACACTAAATCCATCTTGGACCTATGCAGACTTTTCTAAAATAAATTCTGGAGCAGCCAAACTATATAAGGCAGAAGAAAGTATCCGAAAAGGGATTACTATCTGTGTGAATGCTGGACATGGAACTAGCGGAGGCTCAAGTGTAAAAACCCTATGTCATCCCGATGGTACTCCCAAAGTTACAGGAGGTACTACTGGACAAGGCGCTACATCGGCAGTGGCAGTTTCCAGTGGAATGACCTTTTCAGATGGAACAGCAGAAGCTAAGGTCACATTGGCAATGGCATTAAAGTTCAAGGATAAGCTGCTGGCAGCAGGATATGATGTATTGATGATACGAGAAAGTGATGATGTACAGTTAGATAATATTGCCCGCACAGTGATTGCCAACAATGCAGCAGACTGCCATATTGCTCTGCACTGGGATTCTACCAGCAACAATAAAGGGGCTTTTTATATGAGTGTTCCTGATGTAGCTTCTTACAGAGGAATGGAACCTGTAAAATCTAACTGGGAAAAACATCATGCTCTGGGTGAAAATCTTGTTGCAGGTCTTAAAGGCGCAGGAGTAAAGATTTTTTCCAGTGGTTCTATGGCCATGGATTTGACCCAAACCTCCTATTCAACGGTTCCA
Source organism: Hungatella sp. UBA3402 (assembly GCA_002358555.1). Lineage (GTDB taxonomy): Bacteria > Bacillota > Clostridia > Lachnospirales > Lachnospiraceae > UBA3402. The sequence continues at coordinate 4,799 of DEPC01000251.1, forward strand.
TCTGTGGATATTGAATTGGGAGATAAGGCTTCTGACCATTCTGATGCTACACTAGATATTTTAGCAACAGGATTGGTGGCAGGGGTAAATGGGTATTTTGGGCAATAATAATAGTTTAACTACCACAACAAGTTAGTTTAGGAAAAAAGAGCTGCTTTGCAGACGAGAATGTCTGCAGAGCAGCTCTAAGCCGTTTCTAAAACAAAGTTGGGAAAAATGTTGCTGGAATAGCCAGCCATAAATCTGGAAACAATACCAGCAGAGCCAGCACAGCCAGAGAGGACAGGAAGTAAGGGAGGGTTCCCTTAAATGCATCCTCAATCGTAATACCACTGATAGAAGAAGCAATCAGCAAACATAGGCCATATGGGGGGGTTACTAGGCCAAGAGCCAAGGTAACTACGATAATCAGGCCCAGAATAATGGGGCTAACTCCTAAATTGGTGGCAGCTGGCAGAATAATTGGAACAAATAAAATCATAGCTGGAACTGCATCCATAAAAGTACCAACAAACATAAAGAATGCAACTACTACAAGCAGGAATACCAGCTTGCCTCCTGTCATATTGGCAAAGAAGGACTGTACCAACACATTTAACTGATAATAGCTTAACAGTTCGCCCAAAGCATTAGCGGTAGCCAATGCGAATAAAGATAGGGAGGACATTTTCATAGTTTCAATCAAAATCCGAGGCAGATTTTTAATCTTGATGGTTTTATAATAGAGTATACCTACAATCAAGGCATAAATACATGCAAATGCTGCGGACTCTGTTGGAGTGAAAAGACCAGAAATGATTCCGCCGATTAAGATAATGGGGGTCAGCAGTGCTGGAAGAGAATCCAAAGTCTGTTTGATTACCTGTTTCATTGGAACACGTTCACATTTCGGGAAATTTTTCTTTTTGGAATACATCTTAACTACAGCCATCATAGCCAGACCAAGAAGAATTCCAGGTATTAGACCAGACATAAACAATGCACCAGTACTTACATTTGCAATACCTGCATATACAACCATGGTGATACTGGGTGGAATAATCGAACCCAGAGTGGAGGAAGCTGCTGTAACACCTACAGATGTCCCTTTATCATAGCCCTGTTTTTCCATAGATGGAATAAAAATCTTGCCGACACCTGCAGTATCTGCCTGGGAAGAACCAGAAATACCAGCAAATATCATAGATACCAATACATTAGAGTATGCCAGACCGCCACGGAAATGACCTACCATGGAATTACAGCAGTCAATAAGCTTTTCTGTGATAGCTCCTTCATTCATCAGATTCGCTGCCAAGATGAATAGAGGAACTGCCAATAGCGTAAAACTATTTAAGCCATTAAACATCTTGGAAAATACAACAGTATTAGGAATCATATCCAAGGAATGGATACCTACAAAGGAAACCACACCCAAAGCAAAGGAAATTGGTACTCCAATCGCCACAAATACAACAAACATTACAACTAATAATGCTGCCATTATTTATTTCCTCCTTTCATAAGAAAGTTCAGGTCTTCAATAATTAGCTCCACCAGGTAAATGCAGGAAGTAACACCGCAGACCGGCAGACACAGCCAAGTTGGTCCTCTCTTAAAAGAAGGAATATTTACCCAAGTGTAGTTCCAAAATTGTTTCACTAATTTGATTCCATAATATACCATCAGGACTGCAAAAATCAGCATGATGGTAGAGATAATAATACTCAGTATACTTTTTGTCTTCTCATTTTTCATCATATCACTGATGGAAGTAAATGCAAAATGCTTCTTTTCCAGAACCATGGCACCTGCGCCCATGAATACGGCCCAGATAAAGGAATACATGGAAACATCCTCAGTCCAAGTAGCCGCGATTCCCAGATAACGGGACAGCATCTGATATACAACCGTCAGAAGGAAAATCATAAGGAAGAATCCGCCAACTGCAATCTGAATCTGCTGCAGCATGGAAATTGCTTTTTTCATCTCATTTCTCCTTTTTCCTGTAACATGTTTTCACAATTTTTTATAGGACTGTTGACACTCCTCATAGCTAAAGCTAGGGAGTCTACGATTATTAAAACAGCAGTCACCCAGTCAACCTAGGTGACTGCCTGTAATGCGCTGTAAAATTATGATTTGCAGTGACAAATTATTGTACAGTTGCACGAATCATATCCAGCTCAGCGGTCATATTATTGTCTGCTGCAAACTTATCCTGAATCGGTAATGCCAGAGCCTTGAATGCATCAATATCAATATCTTCAAAGTTGGTTACAATAGCTCCATCAGAGAGAACTTTTTCTTTAGATTCCTCAAACATTCTGTAAACAACTTCACGTTCTTCCTCAGTACAAGCTTTAACAGCTTCATCAATCCAGCCCTTCTGCTCATCAGTCAAACCATCGTAAAAGTGGCCACTCATCAACAAAAGGCGAGTCGTATAATCATGATG
>DEPC01000173.1:0-590 GCA_002358555.1 Hungatella sp. UBA3402
GGCAATGGAGGATTACGAGGAAAAGAAGTTTGTGGCAAAGACGGAAAATATCACGCTGGGGGAAATGCTGGATATATGGCTGGAGGAAGAAGTAAAGCCCGGTACATTAAGCACTGGGACGCTGATTGCCTATACCACTACCGCCAGACAGATTAAGAAACATCCTATCGGACAGCGTAAGCTGAAAAGCATAACTGCCGACCATTTACAGGAGTATATTGATTTCCTGTCTTTTGGAGGAACAAGACCGGACGGAAAGGAGGCTCAGCCCATTAGTAAAAACTATATGCTCCAGTTTTCGGCAGTCCTGCGGGGCTCGTTCCGGTTTGCGGTATTCCCGAAACGCTATATTACTTTTAATCCCATGCAGTATGTACGCATGCGGGTAAAAAAGGAGGAAGTGGAACTGTTTGAGGGAAATGCGGAAAATGAGACAGACATCCCGACCATTACCCATGAGCAGTACACGGAGATAACGGATTATCTCCGTAAAAAAAGAAATCCGGCACTCCTGCCGGTGCAGATAGCCTATTATACTGGATTACGCATTGGCGAGGTATGCGGGCTGGCATGGCAGGACATCAACCTTG
>DEPC01000173.1:913-2621 GCA_002358555.1 Hungatella sp. UBA3402
ATCAACCTTGAGGAACAGTATCTTACCGTCCGCCGGAGTATGCGTTACAATGCCACCCGCCACAAGATGGAAATCGGTGCAACCAAGCGGAAAAAAATCCGTACAGTGGACTTCTGCGACACACTGGCAGAGATACTAAAAAAAGCCAGAAAGCAACAGCACAGAGAGCGTTTCCAGTGTGGCGAAATGTATTTCCGCAATTACTATCAGAAAGTAATGGAAAAGGGAAGGACGCATTATGATCTGTATTCTTTGCAAAGTACGGAGGAGATACCGGACGATTACGAAGAACTGTCTTTTGTATGTTTACGTCAGGATGGTTTCTATGAATCAACCACAACCCTCTCCAATGTATGCAGGCTGATTCAGAAACACGTAGAGGGGCTTGAAAATTTCCACTTCCACCAGTTGCGGCACACCTATACGAGCAATCTGTTATCAAACGGGGCAGCCCCGAAAGATGTGCAGGAACTTCTGGGACACTCTGATGTAAGTACCACAATGAATGTTTATGCCCATGCCACCAGAGAGGCGAAACGGACTTCCGCAAGGCTTTTGGATAAGGTGGTGGGCGGTAATTAAAAACTTTCCCTTGTTTTGGTCCTATGAGGGCAAAAACAAGGGAAAATGGTTGATTTGATGATGTAATGGGTTTGATAGATTGCGTAAAATGGGGATTTTGGTAGGGAATGATAGTTTAATATAAATTTGAAATTATACATTTGTACATTTTATATAGACTTGCATTTCCCATGATATAAACAAAACTTGACAAAAAATATAGAAAGGATATAATACGATAAGACTTTAAAAATAAATATGGATATTATTCTATTACTCATCAAGCTGAAACGATGAAAAGGGCAGAATTTTTTGTAAGTAATTTTAGTTGCTTCTTTAATAAATATAGGTTGCCGTAGTTTATGGTAACCTATATTTACGTTATGGCAAAAGGTATGTATTATGCATAAAGTTGAGCGGAAGAAATAAAAAAGATGAAAGACACTGTAAATATTCATGGTAACAAAGGAGATTGTAATGACAGTGCGTTTGCAGAAGATATTATAAAATGCTTAGACAGTGGCATGAATGCTCATATAGAGAAAACGATTGAAATCAATATGGTTAAGTGGTAATTAATAGATATCTAGGTAAGTCAGATAAAAATAGCCAGGTACAAGGAAGTATCCCGATGACGTGAAAGGAATATGGTAATGATTTGATGCAGTTAAAGGCAGTAAAAGAATGTTATCTGTTTTTGGGTGTGTAACTGTATTTATCTAAATGTGTGAATGTAATAAGCCTTTCAACATATGAGAAGAACAAGGGGATAAAAACTATTGTTTGGTATGGGAAATCTGCCAATAGTTTTGATATACAAATGGGGAATATTATGATAAAAGGATATATGAAAGTACGAAAGTGTACAAGGAAAAGTAATAGAGAATTGCAACACAATAAAAGGTGTATCGTGATGAAGTGAGAGCTTCTAAATGATACACCTTTTTTATTGTCGAATTTAGAGGGATGGGGTATTTTTTCCAATCTTTTTGTCAGTAACTTGTTGTTCTGGATTATGGTCAAGATATTGGTTAAGATTGTCAAGTTTACAGTTAAGGTCAGCGATTTCTCTCCCGGCAGATTGATAGGTTTTCTGTAACGTCTGCTTTTTGGAATAAAGGGCATTGTAGTCGCTGCGGAGCTTTTC
>DEPC01000237.1 GCA_002358555.1 Hungatella sp. UBA3402
TTTGCACCAGTTATCCAGCCATGTTTCAAATTGTTCATTGTCCGCATTTTGTTTTAAAGTCGGATAAATTTCTGAATAGTGATTGTTGCTTGTCAGTAAATCATACATTTTATCATTTACGATAATCTGCACACCATTGATAAAGCCCTCATTGTTAATCGAAACAGGAAAATCTGCTATGCCAACAACACGCACTTCATACCCATTGACCGATAGTATATCGCCATACCCAAAATCGGTCGCTTCTACGGTCTGTCCCTCATATGCAAAAGGAATTGGATTTTTTACAATACACGCTGCGCCAGAGAGCAAATCGCTTTTATCTTGTTCGGATAGGTCATCTATATAAGAGGACAGACGCGTATCATCTAAACCTGCGACCTGGAATGTTTCCCACGATTGAAGCGCAAAGCCAAGTTCAATCAGATATTCTCCGTTTTCGTCTTGGGTATAAACCGATAACTTTGTTGTTGATAGATGTTCTATCATCTCGTGTTCACGAATTTTCGCTATGCTTTCCGGTGTCATTCCAACAATTTCACTTGTAATTGCATAATCGCCTAAAGTCATATCCTGTACTCCGCTGCTTGTGTCAAGGAGCGCAGTAAAACTTTGCAAAGTCACAAAAACTGTAATACTCATAACCAACGAAAGAATGGTAATCACTGTCCTGGCGCATCCGCGTTTTAAGTTCAGCCTCGCATAATAGGCTTCAAAGTTACGAATTGTTTTTGTTTTTCTCCCATGACGTTTTATCTTTACACGCTGCCCGGACATCGCAACTGTTGGAGAAACATGGGAAGCATATCGTGCCGCAGGAAAGGCTGCAAGCATAGCAAACAGCAAAGTGATAACGATACTTACAAGATAAATAAGTATATGATTAGAGCTTGTACCGTCAATCATGGTATTTAGTTCCGTGGTACTGCTTGCCATAAATAAATCGGGATTCAAAACTCCTGTTGCCGCAATTAAAATTCCTTTTGCAGATAATGCGCCAATCAACAAACCAACAGGAATACCTATCCCACATAAAATGAATAACTCCAGAGAAACAAGCCGATAAATCTGCCCCTGTGTGCTACCGATTGCGCGAAGTGTCCCATATTCTTTGATACGCTTTGTTATGGCTATTTTCAAAATATTATAAATTACCAAGCCAGCCGCGAGCAGAACAAGTACGCCAACCATAATACAGGCAAATGTCATAAAAGAAAAACCTGTATCTGTATCAGAAGTTCCGGCTTCTTCATAAGAAATGCCGAGCGCGTCTAATAAAATCCAGTTGTATTGTATATTTGATTTTTCAATCCCGATTTTGTTTGCAAGTTCATCAATGATATTTTGAAATCGCTCTGTCTCTTTTATTTTGAAATCAGTTGAATAAAGCATATAATCCTCCGGCAATAGCGCGGAAGCTGACCCCTCGCCTAATACGGCATCTAAGGTTCCCGTAGAGTAACCAATATAGTTACTTTCTAATATACCGCAAACCGTAAATTCAGCAGAGTATGAATAAGAGGGGATTGATCCATTCATAAGAGATATTTCTTCCTGTAATGCAACAGTATCGCCAATACTAATATTTTTTCCAAGATATTGCAGGGCACTTTCCGGCAATGCGATTTCAAACGGAGAAACGGGCAAACGCCCCTCCTTTATTCTGCTAATTGATGGATAGGCATCTAATGCGTTTTCTAAGTATTCACGCGCATATAAGGTAAAACTGCTGTTACCGAGCTTACTATATCCGACGTTAATTAAGCTGCCTACATCATAGAGCCGAGTATCACTTTTTAATTGCAGCATTTGTTCTTCTGTTATTTGATGAAATGTAGCATGGCGGTCGCCGTTTAATGACGCAGCTTGTTCCGTCCTCATTGTCTGTAAAATGCCAAGGGATTGTCCAATAGCAGTCGTCATAATACTTGAAAGAATTACCGCAATCAGAATGAGAACCGCCATTACCTTTTGGGCTTTCAGTTCTTTGAAGGCAAGTGATAAATAGGATTTCATTATGCACTCACCTCCGTAAGTTCACCATCAATCATTGTAAAGCGACGGTCTGCCATTTCTGCAATACGAGGGTCATGGGTAATGATAACAAGCGTCTTATTCATTTTTTCACGAATATCACAAAGCATTTTCATCACTTCACTGCCGCTTTTACTATCAAGATTTCCTGTTGGCTCGTCTGCAAAAATAATGTCGGGCTGTGCAATTAAGGCGCGGGCAATTGCTACACGCTGCTGCTGCCCGCCGGACATTTCGTGCGGAAGATGTGATAAGCGCATTTCTAGTCCCAAAAGCTCTGTAAGCTGCTTAAAATATTTTTCGTCCGGCTGATTTTTATCTAACAACATGGGCATGATGATATTTTCTCTCGCGGTAAGAACAGGCAAAAGATTGAATTGCTGAAAGATAAAGCCTATCTTTTGGCGGCGAAATGTGGAAAGCTGTTTATCGCTACCGTTATGAATGTCGGTACTGCCATACAAGACAGAGCCAGAAGTAGGCTTATCTAATCCGCTGATGATGTGCAGCAGCGTACTTTTTCCGCTACCGGACGGTCCCATAATCGAAATAAAATCGCTCTCAAATATTGTCATTGAAGCATGATTAAGAGCAATCACCCGGTTTTCATTTGTTCCATAGATTTTTGAAATATCTTTTACTTGAATTTCCATGAAAAAACTCTCCTTATCTCGTGACAAATCACGTGTGATAAGGAGAGTATAAAAGGTAAATCTCAAAAATTCCTCAAGATTATAAAATTTTTAATGTAGCGGAAACAGTTGCGCCAATTTCATTATTTTGAATGGATATGCTACCGCTATGTCTTTGGCAAAGAAGATTACAGATATATAACCCCATTCCAAAATGTTCGGTATCCTCGCTGCCTTTTTGAAATGGCTGAATGCCATTCTTAATGAGTGCCGCTGGGAAACCGCAGCCATCATCCGTAACAGATAGTTTCAATATCGTTTCATTTAAGGAACAGGAAACATCAATATTCTGCACAGCAAAGCGGATCGCGTTGGATATGAGGTTTTCTGCAACCTGAAATAAGATAGATTTATCTATCGAAAAGGACTCGGCAGAGGTAGAACTGTTAAAATTAATCCGTTTGTTGCTATCTGCGCCAACAAAAGCTATCGTGTTTTCAAGTTCAGAAATAAGTTTGTTCCATTTTACCTGCTCTTGTTCAATAGGAATTTCTTCTAATCTCTGAATACTGCTCATCGTTTCTATATAACGCTCAATTCTGCCTGTATAGTTTTCAATGCGAGATAAATTATCGACAATCTGTTCTGTGTTTCCAGTTCCGTCCACAACACTTTTTTTCGCCAGTTTTGCAGAGCCTTTCAAAACAGTAACAGGGTTTCGTAAATCATGAGAAAAAGCGGCGTTTAATCTTTTGCGTTCTTCTGTTTGCTGCCATAATTCACGGTTATTATTCAGTAAGGTTCTACGCATTGTTTCAAAAGCGATACAGAGTTGTCCCAATTCATCCTGTGATTTTGCTTCAATCGTAAAATCAAGGTCATTCTCTATAATACGGGAAGCTCCTTTTGTAAGCAACGCCAACGGTTCTTTTAACTTCAAACGGTAAAACATGAAAACAGTGATAAACAATGCACCTATATATATCAGTATCGGCAATATCATCTGAGTAACAGAAATAATTTCAGCGATTACCGCAGCCTGTGTAGTTCGTTCAGGCAGTTGGTTCATTACCGTTGAATTAGACCGAATTTCAACAACAACACCGCTTGGAGCAATCTGTGAACGCAATATGACACACCCCCAAACAGAAAGAATCGACAGGAAAAGGGCAATGGTAATATTGATAAATGTAATTGTAAATAATGCCTTTTTTAAGTTCATCTGTTTTATCCGATCCATTTATAACCCACTCCCCAAACCGTTTCAATATAGCTGTGCATGGTTACAGCAGCAAATTTATTTCGTATTTTTCGGATATGTTCCATAATAGTAGCGCTGTTTCCATCGCCATCTAATCCCCAAACTATATCGTAAATCCGTTCCCGGTCAAATACTTGCCCAATATGTGTAGAAAGCAATTCTACAACATCAAACTCTTTCTTTGACAGAACAATAGGCTTTTGATTTATCGTTATATCCCTTTTGGTATAGTCAATTACCATATTATCAAAAAAACGCAGACTGGATTGTTCCTGCTTTCGATTTTCACGCCTTAAATGGGCTGCAACTCTTGCACCCAATTCATCAAGGTCAAACGGCTTTACAATATAATCATCTGCACCAACGGAAAATCCCTTAATTTTATCAGACGTTTCAATTCGGGCTGTAAGGAAAATAATAGGACAAGTAATGTATTTACGGATATTTTGGCAGACAGTAAGCCCATCCATATCCGGCATATTTATGTCAAGTAGTACAATATCGGGAGCCTGTGATAATTTTTTCAAAGCGTCTTTTCCGTTGTAAGCAGTTATAACCAGATAACCCGCCATTTCAAAATAATTTTGAACGACTGCAACAATCCCTGGTTCATCATCAACAATTAAAAGTTTTTGGCTCATGCAAAAAATCCTCCTTTCACAAAAATAAATTATCACATATAAATCTCAATTATTTCTCAACTGTCTATATTCTTTTCTGCGTCCGTCAATCGGCTTTTCTGCGTCCTTTGGTATCAGCCACATATACCCAAGTTTTGAAACGCCTAGTATACGGTTCTTCTTACATAGTATCTGTACCCGTCTTTCAGAAATGCCCCATTTTATCGCTGCTTCGGGGCAAGACATATATTCCATAACTCCCCATCCTTTCTACATACGTTATCAATATAATTATACTCGGACAACCGAATAATATCAAGAACTTAAGTCAAGCATTATGGAAATGTGTATAACTGGTTACTCCGTTATAGATAATGCTATAAGACCAGTTATATGACATTTCCACAATGCCTGTTACGACAGAATCCCTCTCATTCATTCTATCTTTTTATCCAAAAAACAATTAAGAAAAGCCCTGCATCATACAGAGCCTTTCCCATCTTTGATTATCCACTAACTATTGTTCCATTTTCTCACAGAAACAATCTCACAGATATATCCCTGCCGCTTTAGCAAAATTGGCTTTTCTTACAATAAGTTCCGACTGTTTCTCTTTTGACAGACCCTCAAATATGCCTTTGTAGCCTTTCTCCAACAGCGGAGTACCTTTTGCCAGCAAATACAGCTTCGTATTCAGCCATTCCTCCCACAAGTCCTCAAATAATTCCACGCTATCTGTAAAGGTTAATGCATCTTCAAAGCCATGTAGCGGCTTGTAATATTTCAGCACCACAAAACCGTATCTGCCTACATCAACCACTACAATATCCGTCATTTCGTACAGCTCTGCAAACGCATC
>DEPC01000152.1 GCA_002358555.1 Hungatella sp. UBA3402
TGACTGTCTAACAAACTATCCATATATATCTTTTCCTTTTGGGCAAGTTCCTTTTCTTCCAAAACTTTTAAACACTGATATTTTAGAGAACTGTGAGTATAGGTAATATAAGCATTCGGCTTTCGATGAAGCAGTTTCCAAGCTAATTCCGAAATATCTAAGGCTTCCTTAGAATGACCACTGCGATAAAGTCCTGCTGCCCCATTGTGGTACATTACTACTCGCTCCCAAGTATGCCATATCCCATAGCTTCCAGAACAAAGATAAGCCACTGCTGCTGTCACAGGGCGACATTCCTCAATGAGAATTTTCCCAAAAGAAATTCTATTCCAGGTATCTGCTACACCAGATAGCAGTCCTGTTCCCAAAAACAGTCCGCACCAGACAGATATTGACCTCATATCTTCCCCATGATATGCTTTATGTAAAATCCCACATAGCAGAAACATACCTGCCCATACAGTCAATAGTAGGTTTACAGCCTTTCTTCTTTCATAGACAGCAAAAAGTCTTTTTCCATCTGCACAGGACTGAGCCATACCAGGCTCCTGTTCTAACATTTCTATGACCTTATTTCCATAAATAATCAATTCCTTCTGTTCTTTTGAATTTCTCTGCAAAAATGGCCAAGCAGACAGAAAAACTGCTGTCAAAATAGATAGTCCAAGATAGATATCTCTCCCAATATTTTTTTCCCCTGACAGAATAGATTCTTGTGGCTGTGTTCCGGTTAAAACCTGATATTTCCATCCTTCTTTCGGATTTTCACAGTCACTGACAATCCGTATCTGGACAAAAGATTCTCCGTGTTCAGATATAACTTCTCCATTGATTAGCAAACGCTGTTTCCCATCTACTTTTTTCTGGTCTGTCAGCAGTTTAATTCCTTTTTCTAAGGCAAATACCTCTGCCTTCTTCCCATCTGACAAAACTTCTATTTCAAATTGTCCTTTTTGCGGTACAATATACAAATCCATGCTTTTTATATAAGGGCCTTCCTGTAAATACAACCAGGCTGCCAGCGCCATAAAAAATGCACTGACAGCCATATATAACAATTTATTTCTTGTATTAGATATTGTTTGTCCCATAATTGTTTTTTTCTCCCATTCGGTTCCACTTTCATTGTGTTCTATTATGGTTCAATCCAGATGGGAAATCAATAAGAATCTCTTTACATTTTTCTTATCAATTTATATATATTTTGTAACAGTTTGAAGAGAACTTCTTGCTACCTATGGTTTTGGAATCAATACTACTGCATATCAACGCATCCCTACCAAAAGTCCTACTGTCTCAGATACAACATCTACTTCTTCTGCGGAAAAATAGCCGCATGCTTCCATTCTTTTTAACACTTTAAGTTGCCTTTTTGCAGCTAAGTCTGGATTTTTCGTAGGTGCATAGATAGATGGTGCATTGGGTATTCCTGCCAGAAGAGTACATTCATATTCGCTCATCTCCTCTGGTTCCTTCCCGAAATATCCCTCACTCGCTGATGCCACATCATAATACCCATCTCCAAAATAAATTGCATTCACATACAATTCAAAGATTTCTTCTTTAGAATAATTATTTTCTAAATCCCAAGCCACAAATACCTCTGCTGCTTTTCTCACAAAGTCCTTGTCCTGGCTGAAATACAAATTCTTGGCTAACTGCTGGGTAATGGTACTGCCGCCTTCTACAAAGGCTCCTGCACGGATATCATTCATCACAGCACGGCATATAGCAATGAAATCTACTCCCCCATGGTTTTCAAACCGCTTATCTTCTACTGCAACGACTGCTTGGACATAAATTTTAGGTAGATCTTCATATTCTGTAAAGGAATCTTTTTCGCGGATAGAAGCTACTTTGTCCTCTAAACTAACTTCTTTTATGGCATCTTGGTATACTTGATATCCTTTACCTGCCACGACAAAGCCTGAGCAGATACAAACTACCATAGCCAACAGCACTAAACTTCTCAACAGTTTTAAAAATTTTTTCATCTTTCTGCTCCTTTCATCTGTGGCCATAAGATATCTGACCTATTATTATAATTTTACCAAATTTTTTCTTTTAAGACTTTACTAATCCCTTATATTATCGAACTTTTTTCTGACGTTATTTTACAAAATATTACAAATTTAATGATTCTATTGAATTTATTTCACTTTTTTAGTCATATTTATACAAACAAAAAAATGAATTGTAAAAGGCTTCTTAATCGAAATAGGCTTTGACATTATAATAAACAAAAACCATTTGATAAAATAAATATGTTTTTATGTGCAGATATTTTTTTCAATAGCTGAAAAACCCATAGAAAACTGGTGATAATTATGATATATTATACTTAGAAAAAGACTTTTAAAAAGTATAGGTGATAAAATGGATAAAAAGAAAATTACAAATATGGAAGTAAAAAAGAAGAATAGGAACGACATTTTTCGCTATATATGCAGAAATGGGATGGTGTCAAATCCTGATATATCCTATGCACTGAAACTAAGTCTTCCAACAACAACACAGATTACCAAGGAATTGATAGAAAGAGGGCTTGTAAAAGAAAGAGGGGAGATGGAATCTACTGGAGGAAGAAGAGCCAAAGCATTGGCTGTGTCTGAAGATGCTGGGAAAGCGATAGGACTGGATATTACAAAAAACCATATCAGCCTAGTTCTTACAGAACTAACAGGCAGGATTTCAAACTATGAAAGGATATTTCTACCATATGATATGAGAGATGAGTATTATCTGGAAATAAATCAAAAAATACAATGTTTTCTCAAAGATAGTGGAGATAGCAACGAAAGTATATTGGGAATCGGAATATCATTCCCTGGAATTATTGACCTAGATAAAGAAATGATTACTAATTCCCATGTTCTCGGCATAAACAGCCTGCCATTTTCTTCTGTAAGCCGTTTTTTCCCCTACCCCTGCCATTTCTTAAATGATGCAAATGCAGGAGGATATGCAGAAGGAATCCAGTCAGAAAGTATGGACCATTTTTTTTATTTGTCCCTGAGCAATACCGTAGGGGGTGCAGTCTATAGTAATGGAAAACTAGAACAGGGGAAGAACTTCCGCTGTGGGGAAGTAGGGCATATGACAGTTGTTCCAGATGGAAAAGCCTGTTATTGTGGAAAATATGGATGCTTGGATGCTTATTGCTCTGCAAAATGCCTTACCAGTGAGAGAATGGAAGATTTTTTTGAACGGTTGAAGCAAAGGGAACAAGAATCCGTCTATCTTTGGGAACAATATATGTCTTATTTGGCTATAGCAGTGAATAATATCCATATGGTTTTGGACTGTGATGTTGTTCTAGGAGGATATGTAGGAAGCTGTATGGGCGAGTCTATTCGAGATATTCGGGACAAAGTATCTGAAAGGAATACATTTGCAGAAGATAGTTCTTTTATCAGAGCCTGCCGGCATAAGACAGGAACCGCTGCACTGGGAGCATCTCTGAAAGTCATAGAGATGTTTATGGAACAGGTATAATATATAAAACTTAAAGTTTGAGAGGTTTCAGAGATGAAATCTCTTTTTTATTGTAATTTTATCCAAAATAGTATTGAAGTTTTGGATAAACTGATGAAAGTTAGAAAATTTCTAATTTTCTATTGACAAAATATAGTTGTGCAACTAAAATAATACACATAATAAAACTATTTAATAAAGTATCAAATAAACATAAAAACAAAGAGGGGAAATTTATCATGGAAGGAAAAATGAAAACTGCGGTTATGCTTGGAATTGGTAAGATGGGGTTTGAAGAAAGGGAAATTCCTGCACCCAAGGACAACGAGGTACTTATAAAGTTAGAATATGTTGGCATCTGCGGTAGTGACTTGCATTATTATGAAACAGGGTCAATCGGGGATTATGTAGTAAAGCCGCCCTTTGTGTTAGGACATGAACCAGGTGGTACTGTAGTAGAAGTGGGGAAAAATGTAAAGCATCTGAATATAGGTGACAGGGTTGCGCTAGAACCAGGAAAAACCTGCAGCCACTGTGAGTTCTGCAAAACAGGAAATTACAATCTCTGTCCAGATGTTATATTTTTTGCAACTCCTCCAGTAGATGGTGTATTCCAGGAATATGTGGCACATGAAGCAGACCTTTGTTTTAAACTGCCAGATAATGTAAGCATATTGGAAGGAGCTTTGATTGAGCCTTTGGCTGTAGGTTTCCATGCAGCAATGCAGGGAGGAGCAAAGGCAGGACAGACTGCAGTAGTCATGGGAGCAGGATGCATTGGCCTTGTGACGATGATGGCATTAAAAGCAATGGGGGTATCCAAGGTATATGTGGTAGATATTATGGAAAAACGCCTCCAGAAAGCGTTGGAACTTGGTGCAGATGGGATAATTAATGGGAACCAGACAGATGCAGTGGAGGAAGTTAGGAAGTTGACCAATGGAAAAGGGTGCGACCTTGCAGTAGAAACAGCAGGCACACAGATAACAACTGTCCAGACTATCCATATGACAAAAAAGGGGGCAACCATTGTTCTGGTTGGATATAGCAAAAACGGGGAAATGACACTGCCTATGAGCCTTGCACTGGATAAAGAGTTGACATTTAAGACCGTATTCCGTTACCGCCATATCTATCCAATGGCAATTGATGCAGTTGCAGCGGGCAAAGTAAATCTGAAAGGCATCGTAACAGATGTATTTAAACTTGATGACGTACAAAAAGCTATGGATTACAGTGTAAATAATAAAGCGGATATTGTAAAGGCTGTTATCCGTATTACAGAATGAGCAGATAGAAACAAACTTTATATTACGCCTCCAAAATTTACAGAGAAATCTCTCTTGGAGGCGTATATACCTTAATATTCAAGGATGGAGAATTTATATAAAAACTTTTATCGCATATAATCAGAAGCGCTCTTTCCTGCAATTCGTCCAAATACAATGGTATCTGTCAATGCATTTCCGCCCAGACGATTGCTTCCATGGATTCCTCCTGTTACCTCTCCTGCTGCAAAGAGTCCTGGAATCACATCTCCCTGTGTATTGATTACCTGTGTACTGGTGTTGATTTTTACACCGCCCATAGTATGATGAACGGTAGGCATACGCTCTGCTGCATAAAATGGACCTTGATTGATTCCATTGTTTATCTTATCTGTGTCTGTAAACAATGTACGGCCAAATTCATCTTCCTGGCCTTCCAAATCGCCGCCTAAGCAGTGACGATTATATTCCTCCACTGTTTTGACCAAATTTTCTGCGGAAACATGAATCATTCCTGCCAGCTCTTCCAAAGTATCTGCCTTATAAACTCGTCCTGCTGCCACTAAATCGCTAATCCTCTCATTAAAGTTGTTCGCTTCATCTCCATTTGGATAGGTATCACTGTCCATAATAATATACATGGTTGTATCTGGCTGTTCAAATAAACGTAAAGTCATCTCATCACCACGCCCACCCTCATTGACAAAACGATTTCCTTCTTGATTGACAAAAATGCGGCTCTCTACTGCATGTTCAATATTTCCAGACAAACTGCCTGTATTGGGGTCCCCCAGAGGAAGCAACTGAATATTTCCCATCTGAACCAACTCTGCTCCAACTGCTTGGGCCATGGTTATTCCATCTCCAGTGATGGCAGGAGTATTTGTTGAGGGAATTGTCTCATCTAAAGTAGGCCATAGATTAGTTTCTGCATTGTATTTCTTGCGCATCTCAATATTCTGGCTAAACCCACCAGTTGCCAAGATGATACCATTGTTGGCTTTTACAATCACCTGGTTTCCAGCTTCTCCTGTACATGCAACCCCTACAACAGCACCATTTTCTACAATAAGACTCTCTGCTGTGGTCTTGTATTTTATGGTAATACCTGCATGGCTTTCCATATAGGAGCGATAAGCCTTAAAAAATCCTGAACCTTCTGGCTCACCAGGTTTATATGCACGCTCATATATTCCTCCAGTTACAGTAAATACTCCAAGCTCAAACTCCATTCCCAGTTCTTTTAACCATAGTACGCCATCCCATGCATTTTCAACGAGAGTACGGACCAGTTCTGGATCTCCCTGTTGGTCGCCTCCATGAAAGGTCTGCTCATAATACAAATCAACACTATCATTTCTTGCCAAAGCTATCTCGCTTCCATCATCTACTGCGTTGAATGCGCCACCCGCTAACGTGGTATTACCTCCCATATTGCTGGTCTTTTCAATAACAATAACTGTCTTTCCTTCCTGATTGGCAGTTACTGCTGCTGCCATTCCTGCTCCGCCTGCTCCAATAACAACAACATCTGCGGTCAGTTCTTCATCTCCATTATCTATTATCTGCGGTTTAACAGCTTTCAGAGCAGCCACATCTCCCCCTGCCTGCTCTACACAATCAGCCACCCCATCCAAAATCGCCATACTGGATAAGGTTGCCCCTGCCACTGCATCAATTCCCAATCCCTGAAGCTCAATAATCTGTATTGGCAAAGAATCACAGACTGGTTCGCCGATTCCAGGAGTCTCTTCATGGTCTAATTCAATCGTAGTAATCGCATCTTCACTGAAAGTTACGGTTACTGTCATCTCCTTCATACCAGTCACGATTGCGCTGTAAATACCAGGAGTATAAAGTCCTCCTTCCGCTTTTTTACTAGATTCTTCTGAAGTATTTATCTCAACTGTTGAAGAGGAAGTTTCTGTGGACTGACTCTGACATGCAATTACAAAAATAAATAATATAGCTGCCATTATTAATACAGCGAAACATCTATAAGTTTTCTTCATATATTCTAATAGGCATAAAAAAACTGGGATGCCGTCCTCCTTTCCGTTTTGACAGGATATTTATCATAATTATCAAAAGTTTACCGAATATTTCATTGGTGCTAATGAAGGGACTGTTGCAAAACTTTTGCAACAGCCCCTTTTTGAAATTTTTTTCCGTCAATTAGTCAACATCATTCTGTCATTGGCAAACTCTTCCCCGCTAGCCTCTGCAAATTTTTTCAGAAGGTCCTCCACTTTCAGACGCTTCTTATCTTCCCCTGCCACATCAAAAATGATTTGGCCATTGTTCATCATAATCAATCGATTCCCAATCTGAATTGCATCTCTCATATTATGGGTAATCATGAGGGTTGTCAAATGGTCTTGATTGACAATAGACTCTGTTGTTTCCAGAACCTTTGCTGCTGTTTTAGGGTCAAGAGCTGCTGTATGTTCATCTAAAAGCAGAAGTTTAGGCTTTTTCAAGGTTGCCATCAGCAAAGTCAATGCCTGTCTTTGCCCTCCAGAAAGCAGCCCTACCTTGCTGGTCAGGCGATTTTCCAATCCAAGCCCAAGCTTTGCCAACATATCTCGATAGAGTTTTCTCTCTCCTCCCAGAATTCCCTGTTTCAAAGTTCTCTTATCTCCTCTTCGCAGTGCAAGGGCGAGATTTTCTTCGATACCCATAGTGGCGGCCGTTCCGTTCATAGGGTCCTGAAATACTCTCCCTAGATAAGCTGCCCTTTTATGTTCAGGAAATCTAGTCACATCAATCTTATCAATCAATATTTGCCCTTCATCGACCTGCCAAGTGCCAGCAATGGCATTTAAAAGTGTGGATTTTCCTGCACCATTTCCTCCAATTACTGTGACAAAATCTCCGTCCTGCAAAGTAAGGCTTAAACCCCTTAGGGCTTGCTTTTCATTGACTGTCCCTGGATTAAAGGTCTTCCAAATATTCTTAATCTCTAGCATCAGGAATTTTCCCCTTTCTTCTCTGTCTTTGCAGCATTTTCATTTGTTTGTGTGTTTGAGAATATATTTGACATTGAAAAACGCCGTTTTCTCCATATAGGAATTGCTTGGAAAATTGCTCCTATTGCAACTGATACCATTACCTTTCTCAAATATCGCTCTTTCCACACAGGAGCTGCTAGGAAGACTGCTACCACTGCGGCTGACAAAAGTTTTAATAAATCTGGGTCAATCCCTCTCCAGATAACCACTTGAATTACCAGATAATAGATAATGGAACCTAAAGCCACAGAAAGTAAGCGGAAACCAAAATTGTGGAATATCTTTCCAAAAACTGCCTCTCCAATAATCACAGCAGCCAATCCAATTACAATGGCACCTCGGCCCATATTGATATCTGCATATCCTTGATATTGAGCCAACAAAGCCCCTGAAAAAGCTACTAAGCCATTGGATATCATCAATCCCAACACTCGGTTAAAATCCGTATTGATTCCTTGAGCCCTAGCCATCTTGTCATTGCATCCAGTAGCTCTTAAAGAGCAGCCAAGTTCTGTGCCAAAAAACCAATATAAAAATAAAATCAGAACAACTGTTACCAATGCTACTACTATAATTGTATTTTTAGAGAAGGGGACATTCCTGATAAAACGCAAAGATACCAACAAAGGGTATTTATCCACGTTAATCGACTGGTTCGCCTTTCCCATTATTTTCAAGTTTACAGACCATAATCCCAACTGAGTCAAAATTCCTGACAAAATGGCTGGTATTCCCATAGAAGTGTGCAAAAGACCTGTTACCAAACCAGAAGTCATTCCTGCTGCTAGGGCAATAGCCATAGACATCCATACAGAGTACCCTTTCAGCATCATCATAATGCAGACTGCTCCGCCCGTACATAGGGAACCATCCACTGTCAAATCTGCAATATCCAAGATACGGTATGTAATGTACACACCAATGGCCATGATTCCCCATATTAACCCTTGGGCCGCTGCACCTGGCAAAGCATTTACCAAATTCATAATTTCCATAATCAATCTCCTAGTCTGTCATCTATGGTAATCGATATTTGTTACCTATCCCAAAATGGCAGCGAGAAAGAAAGTTTCCCTCTCGCTGCTGTCACAAAATCTAAACTATTACTGCTCGATTGCTTCATATCCATCAGGAATCTGAATTCCCAGTTCATCACAAATGGTTTTGTTATATTTCTTGGTAAACTGTGGTGCATATTCAATCGGCATTTGAGAAATATCAGCCTCGCCCTTTAAAATTTTTGCTGCCATCTTTCCAGTACCTACTCCTAAATCATAGTAGCTGATGGACAAAGTTGCAACCCCACATCCTGCACAGATGCCTTCTTCTCCAGCTACAACTGGAATCTTAGCTGGACGGCAGATATTATCTACAATTCCGGTAGCTGCAGCAACTGTATTGTCTGTAGGCAGATAGAGCACATCACTTTCAGAAGCTGCCTTTGTAACAATAGAGGATAAATCATTAGAGTCAGAGAAGGAATAATACTCACAGGTATATCCCAGCCCTTCCAAAGCAGCTTTTACCGTATCCACCTGATACTGAGAGTTTGCCTCTGCAGAGCAATACAAAAGTCCTACCTTCTTTTTATCTGGAAACAATTCATGAAGCATTGCTGCTTGTTCCTCAAGAGGAGCTAAGTCAGAGGTTCCAGAAATATTGCCACCTACAGTTCCATTAAAATTGTCAATGCCAAGAGCTACGCCATATTCTGTAACAGAGGTTCCTAAAATCGGGATTTCATTGGTTCCCGCCTGAGCTGCCTGTAATGCTGGAGTTGCATTGGCCAGAATCAAATCCACATTGCCAGATACAAAATTATTGATAATTGTAGCGCAGGTATTAGTATCGCCTTGGGCGTTCTGCTCATCAAAGGTTACTGCATCCCCCAATTCTTCTTTCAATGCATCCATAAAACCTTTTGTGGCGGCATCTAATGCATCATGTTGTACTAGCTGACAGATACCCACCTTATAGGTCTGGGATGTCCCAGCCCCTTGTGCTGCCTTACTTTCTCCTGCCGAAGCTGTTGTCTCACTGCCAGAACCTGATGAGCTAGAACAACCTGCCAGTATCATAGCACCTGCAAGCATAATAGACAGCAATTTCTTTGATTTTCTCATAATACATCTCTCCCTTGCTGATTAGTAATTTAAAATCCAAGTGCTATCATACTACAAAATTCTTTCAGCGTCAATCTTATGTAACTTTAAATTTCCACAAAATCAACGTGGTAAAGTAAATGAGTACTGCTATTATTTTATTTCCATCTATTGGCAATCAGCTTGAAAGAGAACTATGACTATAATAAACTTATCCCAAAATCTCTTGGTATACTCTTAAAACATTTCTATAGAAAATGGCTTCTATCTCAGAAGTTAAAAATCCCTGTTTTTTCATTTCTTCTTCCAAAAGGGACATTTTACTGGCATCTCTAATCTCTAACTCCCCACAAATTCCGTCAAAATCAGAGCCAAGCCCTACACAGCCAAGACCTCCCACATTTATCATATGTCTCATATGTCTTACCATATGCTCTGTCAGACTTCTTTCCTTTTGGTCATTCCTCCAGTCATGAAGAAATGCTGGACAATAATTGATTCCAGCCACACCTCCCCTTTCTCCCAACTGTCGAATCATCTCATCTGTTAAATTCCTTGGATGACTGGCTAACGCTCTGGCATTGGAATGGCTTGCCACAAAAGGCTTTTTGGTGTAAGAAAATACATCCCAAATTCCTGCATCATTTAAGTGGGAAATATCAATTATCATACCTATCCGTTCCATCTCCTCAAGGAACTCGATTCCTTGTTCTGTCAATCCATGTTCTGTATCAGGATAGCACCCTTTTTCCGGTCCTTCCATTACAATCCGGTTTGGATATCCCAACTCATTGGCAAAATTCCAGGTCAGAGTCATCATACGTACTCCCAGACGATAAAAATCCCGCAAAAATGTTAGATTTCCCAGACAGACTCCTCCCTCCTCCAAGGTCAACATGGCAGACATTCGTCCCTCTTTCCAGTTTTTCTCGATATCCTCATAAGTTTTTACCACAGAAATCAAATCTTTGTTAGCTTCCATCTCCTGATAAAAGCGGTCAATCATCTCCATAGCACATTCAAACGGTTTTTCTCTTTTTTTTAAGTGGACAAACATCGCAAAATTTTGAAGAGCATAATCTCCTTTTGCCATTTTCTCCAAATCTAAGTGAAAATCATTTGAACGGATTGACATAGCTTCCCCTTTTTTCTGCCTGTCGTAGATTTCTCCAATTGTATCACAATGCATATCAACTACTTTCATTCGTATCCTCCTGCTTTTTGTTTTATATTATGAGGCTTCTGTAAAATATAGTAATTTTACATTTTGCATGGCAAATTTCCTCCAATCTCTTAATCTTTGATTTGTATTCCAGCCAAAGCCTGCGCAAAAGCATTATTTAACAGCTCTGCGCTTTCCTTCTTCTGCTGATTCAAATATTTGGCCACCTCCTTTTTTGAAACTCCGGCTCCTTCTTTTTTCCGACGTTCCTGAAATGCTTTCAACTTTTCCTTATATCCACATTTACATACAAAAATCTGGCTTTCTCCTTTGCCCTTAAGTTCCATCTTCTTATGACAATTTGGACATCTGGCATTGGAAGTGTGGGAAATGGTCTCTCGATATCCACATTCCCTGTCCTGGCATACCAGCATTTCACTATTTTTTCCTTTTACCAAAAGCAGCCGTTTTCCACATTCAGGACATTTATGGTTTGTCAAATTCTCATGTCGGAAGCTCCCCTCGCCAGTTTTAATCTGTTTGGTCAATTCCTGAGAATACTCTCGGAT
>DEPC01000148.1 GCA_002358555.1 Hungatella sp. UBA3402
AATAAGGGGAGTGAAGTTTCTGATGCAGATTGACCACTTGACATTTAGACTAATTATGCAGACCTGCAAGAGAGATTTATGATAGCGTAGTGGTGACTATAGCTAGGAAATCTAACACAGCAGATGGATATTTAGGCAAGTTGTCATGTGGTCAGTACATTAGTATCTATTTGGTTTGCTTTTAAAGTTTATACTTCCTCAAATATAAGGATAAAATCTGTTATATGGTATCTAACAGTATTCTAAAACTGACTGACTTGTAAAGAGAAGAATATGTCACGATTCATAAAGCTGGCTGTAGATCTCTTCACTGAGGGCATCTACATAAGCTGGGTCAGGTAAGTCTTTATTCGTGATTAAGTGGTCCTGGATAATCTGAAATCGCTTCAGACTTAATTCTTCTTGAGGGAGAGAATCATGGTCTTCAATTTCCCTGTCAATATCTTCAGGCCTCCATTGGCTTAAAAACCATTCAATTAATTCTTTTGTCTGATTTTTTTCCTTTTCAATTTCTGGCTGTAGTTGTTTTGCAGAACGATTTGTGTTAAAGAATACTGCCAAAGATAAGATTCCCATAATACATAAGGTGCTTTGAAAGATAATTTTGGAATTTCCAACCATAGGAAGGGAGATAATTCCTGTCCAGTATACAACGGAAACTGCCAAAAGAATACTTCCTACAATCAAAAAAGCTGAGGCTGAGGATTTTAGATCTTCGTATTTTTGGGCTTTACTTTCATAGACTTGTACAGGTTTAGGCATCGAGGCAGCAATATCTTCTGGCATATGCAAATCAGAATTTTCTTCTTGTAGTTGTTGGTTCAGCTTTTCTAAATATTCTTGCTGTTTTAGCAATCGTTCTTCTTGTTCTTTTCTTTTCATAGCAATGGCCACTTCCTCGGATTCTACCAGAGGACCACCACAGTCAGTACAAATAGTGATGCCATCAACAAATTCCATATCACATTTAGGACAATAACCCATAAAAATAATCTCCTTTTGTAACAACATGTTTCTTAAAATTATAAAGCATAAATGTAGGTTCGTCTACAGAAGTTTTTAAGTGAGAAGTTTATACTTCCATTTCCAGAAAAAATAGAGTAGAATAGAGAAAGTTTCATATAGATAAGTATCACAGCTACATTTGCAATGAAGCAAGTCAAAGCAAAATTTATCTGTGGTCATTAGATGATAATAATCAGTATCTCTACAAATATGGACAAGAGATGCTGGCGAATTGATTAAAAAGGTGAGGTACATCTATGGAGAGGAAGATAAAAACATCAGAGCTTATGAGGAGATTTGCTCCTTATTATAAAAAATACACAAAAATTTTAGTGATAGATTTATTTTGCGCAGCTTTGACAACCATTTGTGAGATTGTACTGCCTTTGATTTTGCGCTATATTACCAATCAAGGAATTCAGAATTTGGCTTCTCTGACTGTAAGAACAGTTTGGATGTTGGGAGCAGTTTACTTAGGATTGCGGGTGATTGATGGGATTGCCAATTTTTATATGGCTTATACAGGACATGTGATGGGAGCCAGAATTGAGACAGATATGCGCCAGGATGCCTTTGACCATCTGCAAAAATTGTCAGATAGTTATTTTAACAATACAAAAGTGGGACAACTAATGTCCAGAATCACCAATGATTTATTTGATGTGACAGAATTTGCTCATCATTGTCCAGAGGAGTTTTTTATTGCTTTTATTAAAGCATTGGCAGCATTTATCATTTTGGCTCAGGTAAATCTATCTTTGACAGTGATTATTTTTGCTGTTGTTCCCGTGATGGTAGTCTGCTGCACTTATTTTAATTTAAAAATGAGGGCGGCTTTTAAAAAGCAGAGGCAACATATTGGTGAATTAAATGCTAAGATTGAAGATAATCTTTTAGGAAACCGAGTTGTGCGTGCATTTGCCAATCAGGATATTGAGATTGAGAAATTTCGCAAGGATAATGATGCATTTTTAGTTATTAAAAGGGAAATGTATCGATATATGGCTGCATTCCAGGATACAGTCAGAATGTTTGATGGTCTGATGTATACAGTAGTGATTGTTGCAGGTGGCCTATTTATGATAAATGGCCGAATTGACCCAGGAGATTTGGTAGCTTACACCATGTATGTTACAACCCTTTTGACAACTATCCGCAGAATTATAGAATTTGCAGAACAATTTCAGAGGGGAATGACAGGCATTGAGCGATTTGTAGAGATTATGGATGCAAAGATTGATATCTTTGATGAGCAGGGAGCTGTGCCATTGGAAGGTGTAAAAGGTGGTATTACCTTTGACAATGTATGTTTTGAATACCCAGATGACCATACTCCAGTATTAGATGGAATCAATCTAGATATCCGTCCAGGAGAAAAGGTAGCACTTGTGGGACCTTCTGGTGGGGGCAAGACAACATTATGTAATCTGATTCCCAGATTTTATGATACAACATCAGGTTCTATTCTTATAGATGGACAAGATATTCACCATGTGACATTGGAAAGCCTGCGAACTAATATTGGAGTAGTACAGCAAGATGTATATTTATTTTCTGGAACGGTATATGAAAATATTTCCTATGGCCGTCCAAGGGCAAAAAAGGAGGATGTGATTCAGGCGGCAAAAATGGCAGGGGCCCATGAGTTTATCAGTCAGTTAAAAGATGGGTATGATACTTATGTGGGAGAGCGAGGAGTAAAGCTGTCAGGAGGACAGAAACAAAGAATCAGTATAGCCAGAGTATTTTTGAAAAATCCTGCTATTCTGGTCTTAGATGAGGCCACCTCTGCCCTGGACAATGAAAGTGAACATCTGGTAAACTTGTCTTTGGAGAAGCTGGCTGAGGGGAGGACCACCTTAACCATTGCACATAGATTATCTACGATTCAGGGAGCAGATAGAATCCTGGTATTGTCAGGAAATCGGATTGTGGAAGAGGGGAATCATGAAGAACTGATGGAAAGACATGGTATGTATTATGAATTATATACAATGTCATTTCAGGAGGGGTAATGAAGGATTATTATGTATAGATACCTATTTATTTGGCAATTCATGATATAGAATGTGAAACAATAATAATGATAGAAAGAGGGGATTGACTATGAAAACGGCAATCATGACAGACAGTAACAGTGGGATTACCCAGGTTCAGGGAAAAGAATGGGGGATTTTTGTACTTCCTATGCCTTTTATGATTGATGGGCAAGATTATTATGAGGATATTAATTTAACACAAAAGGAATTTTATGAGAAATTAAAAGATGGCAGTGATATTTCTACCTCTCAGCCGTCTCCTGAATCTGTAACAAAGCTGTGGGATGAGATTCTTGAGGAATATGATGAGATTGTGCATATTCCTATGTCTAGTGGATTAAGTGGTTCCTGCCAGACAGCAAGAATGCTGGCAGAGGATTATGATGGGAAGGTGGAAGTGGTTAATAACCAAAGAATTTCTGTTACTCAAAGGCAGTCCGTGTTGGATGCTAAGAAGATGGCAAAAGAGGGAAAGACAGCTAAGGAGATTCACCAATATTTGGAGACAACAAAATTTGATTCCAGTATCTATATTATGCTGGACACATTAAAATATTTAAAAAAGGGTGGACGAATCACTCCAGCGGCAGCAGCTTTGGGAACTCTCTTGAGACTAAAACCAGTTTTGCAGATTCAGGGGGAAAAGTTGGATGCCTTTGCAAAGGCAAGGACCATAAAGCAGGCAAAAAATATTATGATTACAGCCATTGGCCGTGATATGGAACAGAGGTTTGGAGACAAGAGTGGTGCAAAGATTCATTTATGTATCGCTCATACAGATAACGAGGAGGCAGCACTGGAATTGAAAGAAGAATTGAAGGCAGTATTTCCAGATACTGGAGAGATTCATATTGACCCTTTATCGTTAAGTGTTAGTTGTCATATCGGTCCAGGAGCATTGGCCATTGCCTGCGCAAAGGTTATAGAATTGTAGTATAGATGGCAAGAATACATGGTGAACTACCCATACTCTAAAGCTAATGGGATTGAGAATGATAAGGAGTTGAGATATTATCTGTAAAGGGATACAAGACAGCAGAGATATTGTCAGAGAATTGTGAGAGCAAAAAGGGGACAGGGCAGGTGGATGAATGGATTTAGAGAGGGAAGCAGAAGGCAGAATGGGAGTGCCTTTAGCAGCATGGATAAAAGGAATGAGACAGAAGGGTGCTGTCAGTATGAAAGTGCCATTGTTTCTGTTGTTTCTGTTGGTGGGCTTTTTTCCTATGTATATTCTTGGGAAAGTAACAGACCAGTCTTTCCGACAAACCCAGCTTGATTCGCGGGTGATTGAGGTACAAAATCAATGTCTAATCATCAGCAACAAAATGAGTCGAGTAGGGTATATGAATGAGGACAGCAGAGATTCTACAGTAGATGTGGAGCTAGATACCATTGCAGATATTTTTAATGGACGAATTGTTGTTATAAATAGAAATTTCAAAGTAATAAAAGATACTTTCCGACTGGCAGAAGGACGAACCCATGTGGCAGAAGAGATAATCCGCTGTTTTCAAGGGGAGAGCAGCAATCGGTTAGAACGGGAGAAACATTATTTTGCTTTGGCTGTGCCTGTCTATGATAATACAGAAGAAAAAAATATTGATGGTGTTCTGGTGGCAACCGCTTCTACAGAAAATTTAATTGGTATGGCAGAACGAGTATCGGAAAAAGCAGCATTTTTTCAGTTGATGGCATGGTGGGTGCTTGTATTAGTGGCTATTGTTCTTGTCATGATTTTGATGCGGCCCTTTGGAAAATTACAGAATGTGCTGAACCGAGTAGCTGAAGGCAATTTAGACCAGGTGATAGAAGAGGATACCTATAAGGAAACTAGGCAGATTTCTCTAGCTGTTCAAAATACTATGACCAAGCTAAAGACTGTAGACCAGTCCAGAGAAGAATTTGTATCCAATGTATCCCATGAGTTAAAGACTCCTATCACATCAATTCGAGTGTTGGCAGATTCGCTGATGGGTATGGAGGAGGTTCCAGTAGAATTATATCGGGAATTTATGACTGATATTTCCGATGAAATTGACCGAGAAAGCAAGATTATTGATGATTTGCTGTCCTTGGTAAAAATGGATAAGGCAGTGGCAGAGTTAAATGTGGCTCAATTGGATATCAATGTATTAGTTCAGCAGATTATGAAGCGTCTTCGACCTATTGCCAGAAAGCGGAATATAGAATTGATTTATGAGAGTATTCGAGAAGTGACAGCAGATGTAGATGAAGTAAAGCTGTCCTTGGCTATTAACAATTTGATAGAGAATGCCATCAAGTATAATGTGGAAGATGGATGGGTTCGAGTCACATTGGATGCAGACCATAAGTTTTTCTATATTAAAGTGGCAGATTCCGGCATTGGAATTCCAGAAGAATTTCAAGAGCATGTATTTGAACGGTTTTATCGGGTGGATAAGGCTCGCTCTAGGGAGACAGGAGGAACTGGCCTGGGACTTGCCATCACTAGAAAGGTGATTCTTATGCATCATGGAGCAGTTCGGCTTGTGAGCAAAGAGGGAGAGGGGTCTACATTTACTGTACGGATTCCATTAAATTATATTTCTTATTCTTTGGGTGGGACAGTTTAAAGTTAGTTGACAGCAAAGGATAGAAAGAAATGAAATAGTTGCATTCGTTGATAACAAGAGATACAAGGAGGCGGGAAATGAGAAGAAAAATGTGGCTGTGGCTGCTTCTTCTGATGGCTTTTATGGTGGGCTGCAGCGGAAAGAAGGAGCAGGTTCAGACACCAAAGGAGGGAGTCTATAAGATTTATTATTTGAATTCCTCTATGACAAAGTTGATGCCCCAAGAATACTATATGGAAACTCAAGACCAGGATATGATGATTCAGGAACTGATGAATCAATTCTTAAATGTCCCCAACAATGTGGATAGCCAGGTAGCTTTATCAGACAAGGTGGGATATTTAGGATATCGTCAAGAAGAACGAGTATTATTTCTTTATTTTGATGCTGGGTATGGAAGTAAGGTTAATATGAATGCTACAAGGGAGATTCTCTGTCGGGCAGCATTGACCAAAACTATGACTCAGATAGAAGGAATTGATTATATCAGCATCTATGTGGCGGACCAGCCTCTTTTAGATTCTTATGGAAATCCCGTAGGAGTACTGTCAGATTCCGATTTTATTGAAGGAATCAGTGATATCAATGCTTATGAAAAAAGTCAACTTCAACTCTTTTTTGCTGATGAAAGCGGGGAACATCTATTAAAAGAAGAACGAGAGGTGGTTCACAGCATCAATACCTCTGTGGAGAAAGTAATTGTAGAAGAATTGATTAAAGGTCCCCAGGTTTCAAATCATTATAGAACTCTTCCGGCAGATACCAAGCTTTTGAATGTATCATTGAATGAAAATATCTGTTACATCAATTTTGACGCTACATTTTTAAATAATACCTTGGAAATCAAGGAATATATTCCTATTTATTCTATTGTAAATTCGTTATCAGAGATTTCTACTGTGAGCAAGGTACAGATTACAATTAATGGTTCTCAAGATGTCATGTTTAGAGATGTGATATCACTGAATACTCAGTTTG
This sequence comes from Hungatella sp. UBA3402, assembly GCA_002358555.1. GTDB lineage: Bacteria > Bacillota > Clostridia > Lachnospirales > Lachnospiraceae > UBA3402. Next base: position 6,620 of record DEPC01000148.1, read on the forward strand.
AGAGAAATTTGGAGATTGGAGAGGAATAAAAAGGAGAGACAAAAAATAAATATGAAAAGACCACTGGAATATATAGCAGAAGGATTCGTACTTGGAGAGGTATTGGCTCTGCTAACTGTGGGATGGATGGCAGGGATTCTGGCTGTTGTAATGGTTGGAGTCTATTGCCTGTGGAAACAAAATGGCAGGAGCCTTATCTGGTGGCTTCTGCCTATTTTTTGTGTACTGGGAATTTTGTGGGTAAAAGAGGATTTAAGAAAAGAACAAAAATATGATGAAATTGTAAGAGAAGTAGAAGGAAAAGAGATTGAGATAAAAGGAATTCTGGTTGGAATACAGGAAAAAAAGGATTCAGACAAATTGGT
>DEPC01000049.1 GCA_002358555.1 Hungatella sp. UBA3402
ATAAAAAGCGCCTTTAGCTCAGTTGGTAGAGCAGTAGACTCTTAATCTATTTGTCCAGGGTTCGAGTCCCTGAAGGCGCACGTAAAGTACTGGTTTTGATGGCGCAATGCATTGGGGCTGGTGCTTTTTTGTGTTATAGTTTTATTCCAATCCATAAAACACGATTTGACAAGGTTTCTCCAAGATTGTACAATGAGATTAAAGGAAATCATAGAAAACTATGCTCACAGAGCAAAAGGAGAAAAACATGGGGAAAAATTATTTATGCCTTGATACTGGGGGAACAAGTGTGAAATTTTCTGTATGTGATGAAAATGGGCAGATTCTATCCAGAGGAAAAATGCCTGTAGGCAAAACTCTGGAAGAATTTTTAAATCAGATACAGACAATTTATAAAGAGACTACTCCTATTGAGGGGATTGCGTGCAGCTTTCCAGGAGAGGTACATAGCGAAGAAGGGGTTATCTATGGAATCAGTGCAGTAGAGCATCTTCATAACTGTAAATTAAAACAGATGATTTCAGAAAGATGTGATTTCAAAAAGGTTTCCATGGTCAACGATGCCAATGCAGCAGCATTGGGAGAAGCTTGGCTTGGTGTGGGAAAGTCCTATAAAAATATTGCATTTGTTATTGTTGGAAGTGGTGTTGGAGGTGCTGTTATCGAAAATGGAAATTTATATCCAGGAACCACCATGAACAAAGCTGAAATCGGAAATTTCCCTATGGGTGGCATGGAAAATGGAGAGCTTCTATGTTGGAGCTGTTTTACTTTGGAAAAGGAAGCTCAAAAATATTCTAGGCTGCATCAAAGAATTGTCAATGGTAAAGAACTGATGGCACTTTCTGAAAAAGGCGATAAAGAGGCTGCTGCTTATGTCAACGAATTTCTTCATTATATGGCTATTGGATGCATCAATGTCCAATTTGCCTATGACCCTGAAATCATTGCCATAGGTGGAGGAATCAGCGAAAATCCGCAGATTATAGAGGCAATCTGTAGAACCTACAAGGAACTGGTCAAAGGACAGCAGATGGAATATTTACAGCCAAAAATTGTTGCCTGTGAACAGGGAAATGATGCAAATCTTCTGGGAGCTTTATATTATTTTCTAAAATATGAGAAATAGGACAAAGATATATAACAAAGGTAATAATAAAAAGCTCTATAATATTTCACAGAAAAAATATAGCTTTGAGGACTATAAGAAAGAGAGCTGTCATGGAAACCGTTGTAACTCCTAAACCTGTGTTATATTTGGTCATTCCCTGTTATAATGAACAGGATATCCTTCCTATCATGGGCGATAAATTCGAGACAAAGCTTAAAAGCCTGATTGAACTGGGAAAAATCAATGATAACAGCAAAATTTTATTTGTCAATATTTGTCAATGATGGAAGTAAAGACAGAACTTGGGACATCATCTGTAAATTATCTCATTCCAGCAAATATTTTGCTGGAATTTCTCAAAGTCGCAACAGAGGACATCAATGTTCAATACTAGCTGGCTTGATGGAAGCAAAAGATAGATGTGATATTACAATTTCCATTGACTGTGACGGACAGGATGATATCAATGCCATAGATAATATGGTTGCCTCATATCTAGATGGCAATGAAATTGTATATGGGGTGAGGTCAAAAAGAAAGACAGATACCTTTTTTAAACGATTCTCTGCAGAATATTTTTATAAATTTTTAAATTGGATGGGGGCTGAGACTGTCTTCAATCATGCTGATTATAGGCTTATCTCTGCCCCTGTTTTACAGGAACTTGCGGATTTTAAAGAAGTAAATCTGTTTCTTCGTGGTATGGTTCCCTTTATAGGATTTAAAAGCTCTATAGTATATTATGAGCGCCAAGAAAGACTTGCCGGAGAAAGCCATTATTCATTCAATAAAATGGTGTCATTGGCATTTGATGGTATCACCAGCTTTAGTACCAAGCCCCTTCATATGATTACAGGATTTGGATTACTTGTTTCTGTTCTCAGCTTTGCAGGAATTGTCTGGTCTTTACTCTCCAAGGCATTTGGAACTACAGTCAACAGCTGGACATCTGTAATATGTATCATATGTTTTATCAGCGGTGTTCAAATGTTTTCTCTTGGAGTTATAGGGGAATATATTGGAAAAATTTATATGGAAACCAAGGCTCGCCCAAGATACATCATCAGTGAGCGAACCGATAATATGAAAAATCATACTAAGGATTAAAATAATTGCTATTTATGTGCCTCTTCAAGAGATGGTGTATAAATCATATGTCTGCTGTTATCTTCTATATCAGTTTCTGTTGAGACTAAGCTTTTTTCTTTTGGATTCATCATAATTTCTGGTTCACTTTGAATGATTGGTTCGGTCTCTTGCTCAGAGGAACAGCCAGATAATAGTACTGATAATAGAAAAGTAGAAAAAAATATCGTTGTATGTTTCATATGATTCAATAAAACTTCCCTTGAAAGAATCTGATTTTGATTAGAAAGGAAAAATTTCAAAAGCTCATATTCTGTTTTTGTAAGAATGATTTTTTCTCCCTCTTTTGTCACCTCCATAGTATCAGGATTAAGTCTGATATCTTGAAAAGATAATATATTTTCTGCATGACATAGCTTCCGAATACGAAGTAATAAAATCTGAATATTAAACGGTTTTGTAGGAATATGCAAAATCCTTATTTCCTTACAGGTTTGGATTCCATCCTCAATAGGTATCATCCAGTCCATAATTACTAAATGTACATGATTTTCAGATAAAAATTCAATGGCATCTCGTCCATTTGATACAATACTTACTGTAAAACCTTCTTTTTGTAAATATAATCTCAATATCTTCTGCATATCAAAATCATCTTCTACTATTAAAATGTGCATTTTATTCATCCTTTTCTAAGCTTCCATGCAATTTTTGATGTTGTACCAGCCGCCCTATGAAAGTTGATTGCTCCGCACCTTTGGCGCTCCCGTAATCGCCCCCTGTATTCACAATCCAGCCTACCTACTCATACAGGTGTTGTCTGATATTCATGGTTCATCACAAGCAAGTTTACATTTATCATGGCTGCAAGGCAACACTTTCACAGTAAATAAAAATAATTGGTAAAGTATTTTGATATATTTTCTGTCATTACAATGGTAAAACTAACCTTCATTCTTTTCATATGTTAAACGGAATGGGTGACAATGATGTTACAAATACATATTTTTTTTAAAAAGTGTTTTTGTTATATCAAAGCAAAATATTACAATAATATTGAACTATTATGATATTCAAATGATTGATATTAGGGAAGAAAGAAATCTATGAGAAGAATAAAACTTGACACAAACTATCAATATATTAAGAAACACAAGAAGTAATGTCATCTTATTTATAGTAATTCTACCAAAATCATATCAAGGATTAAAATTAAACCTTGACATTTCTTCCTATCCGCTTTATAATAGGTAAAAGTTCCAGAAGATAACTGAATAAAAAGCGCCTTTAGCTCA
>DEPC01000254.1:0-137 GCA_002358555.1 Hungatella sp. UBA3402
TTATTGGAGGGAAGAAAATCTTTATAGCGGGCCATCATCTCTTCATTGGAGGCATAGCCACCAGTAGCCAAAATAACTGCATTGCTGTTTATGGTAATAGACTTCCCATCTGCAGTTTCTGCTTTTACACCTTTTAC
>DEPC01000254.1:450-3782 GCA_002358555.1 Hungatella sp. UBA3402
TCTGCTTTTACACCTTTTACAGAACCATCATCACTGGTAATCAGTTCTTTTCCACTGGTATTATACACGAATCGTACCCCCAGTTCTTCTGCCTTATTGGTTAAAGGCACTGTAATCTGACCACCATGACCACTTGTCTGGCCGCCGCCCCCTTCGGAATTATGTACTCTCCAAGGAGTTAGAGAAGAATGAATTGGCTCTACATCTTTCACTTTCATTCCCACTTCTTCCAGCCACGCCAAATTCTCAGCCGATGCATCACAGAAATTTTTTAACAAACTTTCATTGATAAGCCCTTTGCTAAACCCCATAAGATAATCATACATTTGTTCTGGTGTGTCTTCAAAATTCTGTTTCGTCTGCCAGGAAGTTCCTGCTGCCAGTACCTTTCCTCCACTTCGTGTCGTTGAGCCTCCAGTAATTCCCTGTTTTTCCACAATAACTACATCAGCGCCTGCCTCTGCAGCAGCAATGGCAGCAGAGAGTCCCGCAGCACCACCACCTACAACTACCACATCAGCTTCCATATTTTCTTCATATTCTTGAGCTTCATGAATTTCCGCCATAGCCGCTATATCTCCTCCGGCTTGTTCTACACAGTCAGATACTGCTCTCTTAATAGCCATGGAAGTAATGGTAGCTCCTGTAATGGAATCAATGTTTACGCTCTGAGCTTCCACCATTTTTTTTGGCATTACTTCAATAGGAGTTGTATTCATTCCATAACCGATTCCATATGTTTCCACCTGGTCTTTTACTGCAATATCTGTGATGTTGTCTGAAGAAAAACTCACTTCTACTGTTAAATCTCCGTTCATACCACGGGTAGTTCCAGTATAGGTTCCTTCTGTGTAAAGAGTTTTCTCTTGAGAAACCTCCTCTGTGGTTGGAACTTCTGTAGTTAAAGTTTCCATGGCAGATGTTGCCTCTGTTGTAACTGCTGTTGTTGTCTCCTCTGCTTTTTGTCCACATGCAGTCATGGAAACAACCATAGAGGCTGCAAGTAAAACAGATAATGGTTTTCTTTTCATTTTTTCCTCCTTGTTAAGAACATTCTTAGACTGTTTGTAAATTCCTAACATGTCTATGTAGTTTATCTATGTAAAACAACAAGTGTTGCTGTTTACATACTTTCTTATATCTGTTGGCTTGCCATGCTACTACGAATCATTTCATGACATTGTTCCTTTATCTTTTGTTGTTTCCACAGCTCTGGTTCTTCCTGGAATCCATGATACAACCCTTGAGCAATTCCATAATAAACCCGAGTCAGAATACTGGCTGGCATATCCTTGAGTTCCTTTTTTTCAATTCCTTCTCTTACCATAGCTTCTATAGCTTGGTACATTTCTTCCTGATAGTAGGAAAAATAACTTCTTCCAGAAAAAGATATCTTATACATCTGCTCAATTCTGGCTTCCTTTGGATGACAGAGCAGATAATCAATAATATTATCCATACGGCGACACAATTTATCTATAGTATTCTTCTGCTTTTGTACTCCTCTGCTGCAAGCTTTAATATCCATCTCATAGCAGTATTTATATACCTGCTCCATTAAATCATCTTTGGATTTAAAATATAAATATATGGTTCCTTTGGCCACCCCTGCCAATTCAGCAATCTCCTGTATTGATGTGTTTTCCATTCCGTTCTCTGAAAATAATTCTATTGCTGCTTCCAATATCTGTTGATACTTGTCTTGTCTCTCCATACCATTCCCCCCATTCCTGTCTATTTAATGACTGACCAGTCAGTCATATAGTTATCATATCACCTTGTTATTTTTTGTCAATTCTATATTTACAAATTTTATAAAAAAAGAAACACAAATCCAACTTTTCTGTGTTCAGACAGTCAATTTGTGTTTCTAATTTCAATTTATATCAGGCTATCCATCTCTTTTTGAATACTTTCCTCACAAGAACGCATAGCCAAAATGGTCTTTTCCATCAATTCCTCCAAAGTCCACCCCAACCTTTCAGCTCCATTTTTTATCACATCACGGGAACAACCTGCTGCAAACCGTTTATCCTTAAACTTTTTCTTTAGACTGGATACCTCCATATCCATGACACTTTTCGATGGACGCATCTTTGCAGCTGCTCCAATCAGGCCTGTCAATTCATCAGTAGCAAACAGGATTTTCTCCATCTGATGTTTTGGCTCTACATCACTGCACAGCCCATAGCCATGACTGCAGATAGAATCTATCATATCATCTGACACGCCAGCCTTCTTTAGTAGTTCTGGTGCTTTCTTACAATGCTGTTCAGGGTACAATTCAAAGTCAATATCATGAAGAAGTCCTGTCTCTCCCCAATATTCTTCTTCCTCTCTATATCCCTGTTCTCTGGCAAACCATCTCATTACTCCTTCCACAGTCAAACCATGAAGGATATGGAAAGGTTCTTTATTATATTTGCGCAACAATTCTAAAGCCTGCTGTCTAGTTAATGTTGTAGTCATTTTAATTCCTCCTTATAGTATCCGATATGAGGCAACCCTTTGTTTTTATTGCCTTTCGGAATTTGACTTTAGCAAAAAGTATACCATTCTTTTGAAAAAATACAATAGGATTCTAAAACATAGAATCTAAAAGAACCCAACCTGCGCGAAAAAGTTTCATAAGTTGCCATACCGTGATTCCTCTTAAGCCATATTCCTCAACTAGACGAAACTTCTCCTTCCAACTCCTCACATCTTCAAACCATACCTCATGCTCCACACCATATTGCCAATAACGGAAATAAGGAGATTTGGCAGTTTCATCAAAAAGAATGGGAACACCATAAAAAACTGCGATTTGTACTGCTTCTATATTGCCAAGAGTCTGTGCAGCAGTAACTCCTCTCTCATAAGGAAGCGGCCAATCATATCCGTAATTGGGAACCCCAAGACAGATTTTCTCTGATGGTATCTTAGTAAGAGCATACTCCACTACCCTTCTAACCTGGTTTATGGGAGCTACAGCCATGGGTGGGCCATATGTATATAACCAAATAAATTTATGGTTATTTTTGCTATATTTATATAGATGGCTTCATATTCTCTTTCATTGGTTTTTTATGGTATGGTTCTTACTGATTTTATTTAAACTTTTTAATATCCTGTGCTCTATCATTATTTATAATGTATCGGTTAGCTATTACATCATATTCTGCAATCATCAACATCGCATAGGTCTTTGTGTTGGACCTATGTCAATACTTTGGACAAAAAAAGTCGAAAGATTATGCTGCTTTTTTTAGTTCCTCAGCTTCCTTTTGCTGTGGTGTCAAATAACCAATAGAACTATGTATCCTCTTACGGTTATACCAGCCTTCTATGTA
>DEPC01000194.1 GCA_002358555.1 Hungatella sp. UBA3402
GTGTCATCGCCTCTGGAGGATTTATCTCCATTTTTACCAGAGGAGGAAATGAATAGAAATATGTTGATTTCAAGAGTATAGCCAACAAGAAAGGAAAGAGCATAGATGAATCTGGTAGTCACAGGAGCCACAAGCTTTCTGGGGGTGGGTTTGATTCAGGAATTATTGAGACAAGGACATCAGGTATATGCAATCGTTCGTCCCCATTCTAAAAATTTAGGAGCATTACAGGCAGTTAATGGCGACAGAACCTTATCTCCTCGATTGCACCTTTTGGAGATGGAATTGGAGGAATTGGATAAGATTGGGGAAAAAATAAAAGAACCCTGTGATATCTTTTTTCATTTTGGCTGGGACGGCTCAGGAAGTAATAACCGGATGAGGGCTGATGTACAGCAGAAAAATGTGGACGATTCCATGAAAGCTCTTTGGGGAGCGAAAAATCTTGGATGTAACAAATTTGTATTCAGCGGTTCCCAGGCAGAGTATGGAGTGTATCAGACTGCTATGAGGGAAGATTTGCCCTGTTATCCTGTATCCGAATATGGAAAGGCAAAGGTGAAGTTTTGTCATAAAGCTCAGGAATTGTGCAGGAAATGGAGAGAGCAGGGGAAGACTTCTATAGAATATATCCATGCTCGAATTTTCAGTGTCTATGGACCAGGAGACCATCCCTGGTCTTTGGTAAACACCTGTTTAGATACATTTTTGAAAAATGGAAGGATGGAGCTAGGAGTATGTACCCAGAAATGGAACTTCCTTTATATAGAAGATTTAGTTAAGGGATTGTTAGCTTTGGCATTTTGTGAGAACTCTATTTTGGAAGATGGCATCTATAATCTGGCAGGCAGCGATGAGGAGACAAGAGTTCTGAGAGATTATGTAAAAGAAATGTACAGGTTATGCAATGAAAAGGGAAGCTATGTATATGGGAAGCTTCCTCCCAATGCAGAAGGCCCTGCTAACCTTATCCCAGACACAAGAAAAATTTATGAAAGAACTGGCTGGAAGCCGAAGATATCATTTGAAGAGGGAATAAAGCGTATGCTTGAGATAAAAAATAAGAATCAAGGGAAAACGCAGCAAAAACACTGCTGTATTTTGTGTGGGCAAGTATTAGAAGCTTCCGAATTGATGGAATTGACAGATATGCCAGCATCAGCCCAAGATATTCCAGACGAGGAAGAAGTAGAAAATGACCAGGGAATTACGCTTCATCTGCATCAATGTCCAAGATGTGGCTTAGTACAGTTTGATTGTGGAGCAGTAGGATATTATCGAGATGTGATTCGCTCTGGTGGCTATTCTACGACTATGGTAAACTTACGTTCCAGTCAATACAAACATTTGATTGAAACCTATCATCTGGAAGGAAAGAAATTTCTGGAAGTAGGATGTGGGAGAGGAGAATTCTTAAAAGTTTTGACAAAGTTTCCAGTAAAAGTCTATGGAGTGGAGCATAAAAAGGATTTGGTAACAATTGCTGTAGATGAGGGACTAGATGTTGTATGGGGATTTACAGAAACAGAAGATACTATTCTTGGCAAAGAAGGACCTTATGATGTATTTTTATCTTTCAATTTTTTGGAGCATCAGCCGAATCCTGGAGTGATGCTGAACTGTATCTGGAATAATCTGTCAGAAAATGGTATGGGCTTGATTACAGTTCCCAGCTTGGAATATATTCTTCAGTTTCATGGCTATTATGAGTTGCTTCGTGACCATATTGCTTACTATACGTTTGACACATTGAGGTGGCTATTGGAGCATCATGGGTTTGAAATTCTGGAGGAGGAAATGATAAATCGGGATACTTTGTCTGTGATTGTAAGAAAGATAGAGAAAGGAGAACAGAAAAAGGAAATAGATTTATCAGTCAAACCCGTTGATATTTCTGGTCTGATATCTAGTCGTATTGATATTTTTGAGCAGATGGAAAATTTATGCAACCAGCTCAAAAAAGAAGGAAAAACTCTAGCTATCTGGGGAGCAAGCCATCAAGGATTTACTTTGGCAGCCACCACAGTATTAAAAGAGCATGCTAAATATATCATTGATTCAGCTCCTTTCAAACAGGGAAGATTTGCTCCAGCTTCTCATTTGCCTATCAAAGCACCAGAATATTATGAAGATGAGCCTGTGGATGTGATATTGATTGCAGCACCTGGATATACAGAGGAGATTGCAGATGCCATTCGCAATCGCTTTGGAAAAGAGGTAGAAATTCTGGCGTTGCGAAGTGATAAGTTGGAGATATTGTGATAGTGATAACAGCAAGTATCCAAACTATGATGAAATTGAATTATCAGAATATTCTGATAATTTTTAACAGGAAGGGATATAAACTTTATGAAAGCATTTGTGCTAAAAGAACCAGGAATTGTAGGTTGGGCTGACGTGCAAGAGCCTAAGCTGACTCCTTATGGAGCAATTTTAAAGCCAGTAGCCATGGCTCCATGTTCTTCTGATGTGCATACGGTATTTGGCGGCGGCTCAAGAAAGACCCCAAATCTGGTATTGGGGCATGAATGTGTGGCACAGATTTTGGAGACCGGAGAATATGTAGAAGACTTTAAGCCTGGGGAAATCGTGGCAGTCCCAGCTATCACACCAGACTGGAGAGCCAGGGGGATTCAAGAGCATAATTTTAAACATGCATCAGCGCCATTTTCTGGCCATCAGTTGGGACGCAGCCAGCCAGGAGTATTTGCAGAAAAATTTTTGATTCCTGATGCTGATACCACATTGGCAAAAATTCCAAAAGGAGTCTCGGTCAAACAGGCATTGATGTGCGTAGACGTAGTGACAACTGGTTTTACGGGGGTAGAACATGCCCATATTAAATTCGGAGATACTGTGGTAGTGATAGGAATTGGTCCTATTGGCCTTATGGCAGTAGCAGGAGCCTCCTTACAGGGAGCTGCCAGGATTCTAGCTGTTGGAAGTCGGCCTATATGTGTAAAACAGGCTCTGGAGTTGGGAGCCTGCGAGGTCTTAAGCTACAAGGATGGCAATATTGTAGAGCAGGTTTTGGAACGAACAGGGGGTTTAGGAGCAGATAGCGTCATTATCTGTGGAGGCGGTGATGAAGTGTTTTCCCAGGCAGTGGATATGGTACGCTATGGAGTGGGAATTGTGTCCAATATCAACTATTTTGGCGGCACAGGGAATTTGCCATTTCCTAAATTTTCTGGTGGCAGAGGTATGGCTGGAAAAACGATTCATACCGAATTGGCAGAAGGTGGACGAGTGCGGATTGAACGGATGCTTGATATGGTAAAATATGGACGGATTCATCCAGAGAATCTGGTGACTCATCATCTCAAGGGATTTGATAAAATAGAGGAAGCTCTCTATCTGATGAGAGACAAACCTCTTGACTTGATAAAAGTTATGGTGACAACGGAGTAAGGAGATATACTATGAAGACAGTCAGCATTGTGGTGCCTTGTTATAATGAGGAGGAAAATGTAGAGCCTCTGGCAGAAGCTTTGAGAAAGTTATTTCAGACAAGCCTGCAAGGTTATGGTTATGAAATCATTTTTATTGATAATGATTCCAAAGACCGAACAAGGGATATTATCCGCAAACTGGGAGGACAGGATAAAAATATCAAGGGAATTTTCAACGCTAAGAATTTTGGACAGTTTAATTCGCCCTACTATGCCATGCTTCAGAGTACGGGAG
>DEPC01000200.1 GCA_002358555.1 Hungatella sp. UBA3402
TTTATAAAAATAAGTATCTAAATATAATAGAAAAAAGTCTGTAAAACCTGTAAATTTTTAAGATAGTATCATAATACATGTTCAATTATACTGTAGAGAATCGTTTTATGCAACTACTGTATTATTAAGCAATACCTTTCTGGCCCGTTCTAGTCTTCCCTTAAATGAGTTTGGGTCGAGTTTATTCTTTTCGATATCATCTACAATCTTATCAATTTCTTTATAATAATCAGAAATCCCTTTCATGGACTTGGAACTATGGTAATGGAAGCACCAGATTCTAAAAGGGCTTTGGAATTGGCTAGTCTTAACTGGAAGGTAATCCAGAAACCCATTGTTACTTATGACGGCATTGCAATTCCTGGCTTTAAGGCAAATGTAACAGACAGGGATAACCATGTTCTTGGTGTCGTTACTGACCGTTATCAGGTGGTTCAGAATGAAGATGCCTTTTCCTTTACCGACTCTTTATTAGGTCAAGGGGTTACTTATGAAACGGCTGGCTCCTTGCAGCATGGCCGCAGAACCTGGATGTTAGCCAAACTCCCTCACCACTACATTATCAATGGAGATGAAATTACTCCCTATCTGGTCTTTATGAATTCCCATGACGGCACAGGAGCTATCAAAGCAGCTATGACTCCCATTCGGGTAGTTTGTTCCAACACCTTAAATCTTGCCCTTTCTACTGCTAAACGAAGCTGGTCTATGAACCATGTCGGCGATATTCAGGGAAAGATGGAAGATGCCCGCTATACCCTTTTATATGCCGATAAGTACATGGCAGAGTTAGGTAAAACCATTGACCAGTTAAACCGCCAGAAACTTTCAGACAGGCAGGTATTAGAGTATATAGATGCTCTGTTTCCTCTCACAGTAGATGCGACTGATATCCAGAAAAAGAACCTACTCCGCATGAAAGAGGATATGATGGCTAGGTTTTATGAGGCTCCCGATTTACAGCATATTGACAAAAACGCCTATCGCTTTATCAATGCGGTATCGGACTTTGCCACTCATGCAAAGCCATTACGGGAGCGTGTCAACTACAAAGAGAACTTATTTGCCAAAACCGTAGACGGAAATCCCATGATTGATAAAGCCTACAGTCTGCTACAAGCTGCATAAGAAAGGGGGGATACCTATGCCATTAGTAGTGATTCATATTATTATTCGTTTATTGAAGCATTAACTTGAACCCCCAAGCGTTGGCTATGGGGGTATGTTGTTATTGGTAAGGGGGGAATACAAAACGGGTATTCTCCCTGTTTTTAGGAAAAGGAGATTTTGTATGAACCGATATTTGGAGAACGAAGAACTGGAAGCGATGATGAAGGAACCTTCTGTTGGAAAACAAATTGGGATTATCCGTCTGTGTATGGTAAAGGAAGAACGGACACTTTATGGTATGGAACAGCTTTCCGGCCCAGAAGATGCGGCAGAAATAGTCTATCCCCTCTTTGCCACGGCAGACCGAGAGATGATGGTGGTCATGTCCATGAGCGCAAAGATGGAACCATTGGCACTTGAGATTGCAGCAATAGGAGGAATCAATACTTGTATGGTGGATATCCGCAATCTCTTTAAACACTCTCTGCTCAACAATGCGGCTGGTATTTTGTGCTTTCACAATCACCCATCAGGAAATCCAGAGCCAAGCAAGGAAGATGAAGAAATTACCCTAAGAATCGGCTGTGCAGGCAAGATTCTTGGAATTGAACTGATTGACCATATCATTATCGGAGAACAAGAGTTTTACAGCTTTCAGGAGCATGGAAAGATAGAGGAGGTTGTTTCTTCTTGTATGGTATGAAATAATGCGAAACACTGAATCGTCAGAAGTTAGGACGAGTTATCGTTGATAGAAAAGGGAGAAGAACACGATGTACGAAACCATATCACTAGCAAAGGTCAGTCATGAGGACTGGTTACGATTGCGAAAAACAGGAATTGGAGGCTCAGATGCCGGAGCCATTTGCGGGCTTAACCCTTATTCCAGTGCCATGAATGTCTATAGAGATAAGCTATCCGAAGAATTTATAGTTGAGGACAATGAATCTATGAGACAGGGCAGGGATTTGGAAGAGTATGTGGCCAGACGGTTCTGTGAAGCAACCGGTTTTAAGGTTCGCCGTTCCAATCTGCTGTATCGAAGCAAGGAAAATCCCTTTATGATTGCCACTATCGACCGCTTGATTGTGGGACAAGATGCAGGGTTAGAATGTAAGACCGCCAATGCTTACCAAGCAGACAAATGGAACCATGGCGAAATTCCGCCCCATTATCTATTGCAATGCTGTCATTATATGGCAGTAACTGGAAAGAAGGAATGGTATCTGGCTGTGGTAATCTTAGGGTGGGACTTTCACTATGTAAAGCTTACATGGAATGACCAGGTAATCGAAAATCTCATAGCGATTGAACGGGAATTTTGGAACTACCATATCTTACAGAACCGATTGCCTAAACCGGACGGTTCCCAAGCTTTTGAGGAAGCATTAGGGAACTATTTCCATCTGGCAAACAGGGGTTCCTCGATTCCGCTAGTTGGCTTTGATGAAAAGCTTGCACGCAGAGAAGAGCTGATGGCTTCAATCAAGAAGCTTGAACAGGAACAAAAACAAATTGAGCAGGAAGTGAAATGCTTCATGAAGGAGAATGAAACAGCGGTTAGTGAGAAGTATCGGGTAAGTTGGAGCAATGTGGAGACAACCAAGCTGGATACGAAACGGGTGGAGGAGGAGGAGCCAGAACTGTATGAGGCCTTTTCTAAAACCACCACAGCAAGGCGGTTTAGTGTGAAAGCAGCTTAAAAGGAGGGAATGAGAGAATGAAACCAATCCGACTGTTAAAAGCGTCTGAGATTGAATGCAGGGTAGGAACTATCAATGAGAAAGGCTTGAGTATCCTGTTGTTTAAAGATGCAAGGGTAGACCAAAAGCTCTTAGACGAAAGCTTTACGCCTATGGGCTGGAAGAGAAGCCACCAGTCTATTAATGGAAATCTCTATTGTACGGTATCGGTGTGGGATAACGAAAAAGGGCAGTGGATAGACAAGCAGGACGTAGGAAGCATGGCAAATGAAGAAAAGGAAAAGAGCCAGGCATCCGACAGCTTTAAGAGAGCCTGCTTTAACTGGGGAGTGGGAAGGGAGCTGTATACAGCTCCCTTTATCTGGATTTCCTCAGCCAAAGCAATGATTTTAGAGAAGTCTACGAATAATGGAAGAAGATACTATACGAGTGACCGATTTGAAGTCTCGTCTATTGGATATAACAGAGAGCGAGAAATAGATTCATTAGTGATAGTGAATGACAAAGGCCAGGAAATCTATCGTATGAATCAGACCATACCAGCCAAAGAGCCATCTGCAAGGTCACAGGCAAGGTATCAAGAGACTCCAATGAGTGCATTGGAGAAGGAACTGAAACGAACCGGAGTAGCCTTGGAAGCGGTGTTAAACCGCTATCATATAGAAAATGTCAGTCAAATGACGCCCGAAATGTATCAAGATGCGTTAAGCGGCCTTAAGAAATCTAAAAGTATACGAGTGGCATAAGCAGAAAGCTCTTAATCATCACAGGCTGTTTTTCGACGGAAAGGAAGGCTTATGAATGATGTATCTGAGAAGTTTATGGAGGCAACTAAGAAAGAAGTTTGGGAACCGTTTATGGTAATAGAAACAACGGATGCGTTTAGGGAACCTTATGCCATATGGGATAGTGGGAGGAAGAGGATTTTAATAGAAACAGATGGGACAGTCCCAACTTTTCCAACCAGTCAGGAGGCAGAGGATTATTTGCTTAAGATTACCTGTTAGAAACCAAGAACCGCATACCAACATAACTCAGCCATAGCTAAGGGTGGATTGATACAAAACGGTTTGCTGCAGAAATAAAAAGAAACCAAGGTTTCCTTGTTACCTACCTTTTTATGGAACAAGAGACAACTAAAATAAGCAGGGGGATTGCTTTCCTAGTTTCTTATCAAGCAGTCCCCCTTCTATTATTACTACAAAATAAGGAGAAGATACGATGAAGCAGTCATTTACGATGTTTAAAAAGCTCATAACCGAGGAAGTATGGAAGATAAAAGCGGATAACTTGGAAGTTATCCTAAGAGAAATGACCAAGAATAATGGAACCATTCACAGTGCGTTGGAGTTTAGAGAGCAGGGAGAGGTTGTTTCCGTACTGGTATACTTAGCCCCCTATTTCGAGGACTATACCGCAGGGGTTTCGCTAAAGGAGTTAGCAGAGGATATTTACAGTTCTTATCAGGAGAATAAGAAGCATGGCAGGATATTTGAATCTAGTATCTGGTGCAATGATTATGAAACCGTACCGGATAAGGTTATCTATAAGCTTATTAACTATCATCAAAACAGGGAGTTTTTGGAGGAGATTCCACATATCAGGCTGTGTGACTTAGCAATCATCTTTTGTCTGTTAGTAGAACAAAGCGGAGATAGTCTGGCAACCGCTGTTATCTACAACGGGCATATGGAGAGCTGGGGAATGGATACCCAAATGCTGATGGAGCTGGCAAAGAAGAATACAAAGCGGCTGCTACCTGCTAAAATTAGGAATATGAGTGAGGTAATACAGGGAATTGCGATGGAGTATGTAGGGAATGATACCGAGAAAACGGCACTTGATGAGATGCTGTCAACGCCAAATGATATCCCCTTATACGTGCTGAGCAACGATATCAATACAAATGGAGCGATTGCCATGCTATACGAGGGAATTTTAAAAGACTTTGCAGCGGTGTTAGAGCATGATTTGATCATTCTTCCTTCCAGTATCCATGAAGTGCTGCTGGTTGTGTATGAAGAAGAGCTTTGTATGGAAGAGCTGAAAGAGATGGTAAGGCATGTCAACCAGACAGAAGTAGCAAAAGAAGAAATACTGTCGGATAATGTCTATATTTATAGCCGAAAGACGGATAAGATATCTATAGTTGAGAGTTAATTAGAAGAATGAAGATAACAGGTAGCTGGAAGTTTAAGGATAAGTGTGAAGTTGAAATTTTAGATAAGAAGAAAATCTGAAAGTAATTTACATAAGATTTGAACTTGATTGATGGAGTTTTAACAGTCTTCAAATTGGTATCCGTCTGCTTGTAATGGTTCTTTTAAAATGTTATAATGAACTCACAAATCCTGGCATGAATCTTCATGCCAGGAGAATATCTTTTTTTGTTGAATTACAAACACCTCGTTGCCTTAATTAGAGAAAGGGGATAGAAGCACATGCTAACGATAAATCAGAATCTAAAAGACCGCTTATTTGGCTTTCTCTTTGGCAATGAAGCCCAATATGTCAATTCGTCAGTTGATGTACGCTGGAAGATTATATGATAAATATATCCAGGTGAATCACTGTAACCTTTACTCAACAAAAATCATAAAGCTTCCGATTCCTAAGCTGGTAGTATTTTATAATGGCACACAGGAAATGGACGATACAACTCTAAGACTAAGTGATGCGTTTGAAGCAGAGGCAGACGATATCGAGCCAGATATTGATGTAAGAGCGAACATGATAGATATTGACTATGGCAAGAATCATGAGCTGATGAAAGCATGTCAGCCGTTAGCAGAGTATTCTTGGTTGGTAGACAGGATACGCCAAAACAGAGCAACTATGGATATCGATATTGCAGTAGATAAAGCGATAGATGCCATGCCAAAGGATTATGTGATTCGACCATTTGTGATAGGAAATAAAGCGGAGGTGAAAACTATGTGTATTACCGAATATAACGAAGTGGAAACCATGCAGATGTTTAAAGAAGAGGGCCGTGAAGAGGGACTTGCAGAGGGTATTGAACAAGGAACCGAACAATTAGGGAGACTAATAGATGCACTCATAGCAAGTGGACGGATGGATGAGGTCCAAAAGGCAGCTACCGATAAACAGACAACAGATATCTTATATAAGGAATTTAATATTCTCTAAATAGAACTATCTAAAAGGGCAATAGATGATTGTTAGTTTATTGCCTTTTTAGAAGTATGGCATAAAAATATATGCACAGGTTATGGAAAACAGAATAAATTTCATCGGATAGTTTTGGCGAAAGAACGATTACTTAGTGGCTGACCAGTCCATTTCTGGTAGGTTACAGTGCAAGCTATAGGTGTGACATCATAGGGAAAAGCTTATAACTCCCTATGCAGTATATCTGTTACTAATAATATTAGAAACGCAAAAGGAGATGAGAACTATGCGGAAATTAGGAATTGGCTATCAGGATTTTGAAGAATTAAGAAAAAATAACAATTTTTATGTCGATAAAACAAAATTTATTTGCGACTGGTGGGCAAATGGGGATGCAGTGACACTGATTACCCGTCCAAGAAGATTTGGTAAAACACTCATGATGAGTACAGTGGAAGCCTTTTTCTCAGTAAAGTATACAAACCGCAGAGATTTATTTGAGGGATTACAAGTATGGGAAGATAACGATATGCGCAAGCTTCAAGGAACTTATCCCGTGCTTTCTATTAGTTTTGCTGATATGAAAGAAAATACCTATATACAAGCAAGGAAGAAGATTTGTCGTATTTTAAAAGAACTTTATAATCGTTACCATTTTCTATTAGAAGGCGATTTACTTACTGAGAGTGAAAAACGAGATTTCCAGCATATTTCTATTGATATGGAAGACAATGAAGCCTCCTATTCATTAAAGGCATTATCGAATTATCTTTTTCGTTATTATGATAAAAAGGTAATTATACTGCTTGATGAATATGATACCCCTATGCAAGAAGCTTATATCAATGGATATTGGGAGGAATTGGCTTCATTTACTAGGAGCTTGTTTAACTCGACGTTTAAGACGAATCCTTATATGGAAAGGGCGATTATGACAGGTATTACCAGGGTAAGTAAGGAGTCCATATTTTCTGATTTGAATAATCTTGAAGTAGTGACAACAACTTCCTCAAAATATGCAGATTGCTTCGGATTTACAGAGGTAGAAGTATTTGAGGCACTGGATAAATTTAATTTGTCTGATAGGAAACAGGAAGTAAAACAGTGGTATGATGGATTTACCTTTGGGAACCAGACAGATATCTATAATCCCTGGTCTATTTTAAACTATTTGGATAAAAAACAATTTGGAACCTACTGGGCCAATTCCAGCTCTAACGGCTTGGTAGGAAAATTGATTCGTGAAGGGAGTAAAGAGCTGAAAGTTTCTTTTGAGAGTCTGCTACAAGGAGAAAGTATTACCACAGAGATTGATGAGCAAATTGTTTATGACCAACTAAATCAAGATGAACAGGCGATATGGAGTCTTTTGCTTGCCAGTGGGTATTTAAAGGTGAAACATTTTAAAGCATATTTATCTGATTTTGGGGAATGGAAACAGGAATATGAACTTCAACTGACTAACTTTGAAGTAAGAACAATGTTCCGAACTATGGTGAAAAAATGGTTTGTTAGTGCGGTATCAGTTTACAATGATTTTGTAAAAGCATTGCTTTTAGGTGATGTAGATGCTATGAATGATTATATGAATCATGTTGCAGAGATTACCTTTAGCAGCTTCGATACCGGAAAGAAACTATCAAAATCGGAGCCAGAACGATTTTACCATGGGTTTGTGTTGGGACTCATAGTAGACCTGGCTGGGAGATATGTTCTGACATCAAACAGGGAAAGTGGCTTTGGAAGATATGATGTCATGTTAGAACCGTTATATCCCAACAGAGATGACGGAATTATCCTGGAGTTTAAAGTGTTTCAGCCGAAAAAGGAAAAGGACTTGGAAGATACCGTGAAAGTGGCCCTAAAACAGATTGATGAAAAAATGTATGAAGCTTCCTTGATAGCAAAAGGAATTGAGAAAGAAAGGATTCGCAAGTATGGATTTGCTTTTAATGGAAAAGAAGTATTGATTGGAAGCAGCTAACGAATTATGAAGTGTGAAACATAAAGCTTGATTCTGTGCTTTGGTCGGCTTCAGATTCAAGCCTTTTTTCTTTTCCTAAAACTTTCATTCCTGAAGCTTCAACAATTTTTACTGCCTCTTCTAATAGTGTAGCTTCTATACTTTCTTTTAGACTTTCTTTTGATAAGTACCATATCTTGTCATTGTCAAGCAATAGATATATAATGTACCCTATAAAATAGACACAATAAGAGAAAGGGATTGCTTGAACTCTTTCTATAAAGATGTAATATGTCAATATGTTGCCAACGACGTACTTCCACTACTTAAGAAGTGAAGGAGTTATTGCTATGAGAAGTTAAATTATAGCCTTTTGAAAAAGTTCTAACTTTAGTGTTATATTTAGAAAAAGATGAAAGATATGCTAGAGCGTGTTTGAAAATTGATTTATGTCAATCATATATCACAAATGAAGTGTGTGAGTGACATGAGTGAATTTTCAGACACGCTTTAGCATATTGATATATTCATTTATTTTAAGTAAGAAATCGAATATGCGTAGCTTAACCTCAATATTAAGATTGAGCTGTGAGCAATGAATAAAAATGGTTACTCTATCTTTATAAAAGTAAAACAATGACTGATTGATGAATGGTAAGACATAATTATAGCAGATATTTTTTGATGTGCATGAGAATAATTATATTGATATTTCTATATAAATATTGATTTTATAACTATTTCAAGCTATAATAAATATAAGATTGTAAGAAGAATATATGGAGGAAAAATAAATGGCGGACATTAAAAAAATTGATGCAATGTGGGATGATTCACCGATTGATGTATCAGCGGAAGTGAATTTTATCTGGTCTATTGCAAACAAGTTAAGAGGGCCATATCAGAGCGATAAATATAAGGATGTAATTATTCCCATGGTTATTATCAGGAGATTTGAGTGTGCAT
Source organism: Hungatella sp. UBA3402 (assembly GCA_002358555.1). Taxonomy (GTDB): domain Bacteria; phylum Bacillota; class Clostridia; order Lachnospirales; family Lachnospiraceae; genus UBA3402. The sequence continues at coordinate 8,875 of DEPC01000200.1, forward strand.
TAGCAAAGACAAAAGCTGCTGTTGTGGCACAGTTTGAAAAAATACCTACCTATCCAGCCAAGGCAATGTATAAGATATCTGGCTATCAGTTTTATAATACAAGTAAATTTACATTAGCAGAGCTGCTCAATGATGCAGATCATCTTGCTGTAAATTTTAAAAGCTATATCAATGGATTTTCTGCTAATATCCAAGACATTATCAGGAACTTAGAGTTTGATAAGCAGATTGATAAAATGGATAAGCATAACAGATTACTTTCTGTTGTCAAAGCGTTTAGCGAGTTGGATTTAGATCCAGCGACAACTGATAATATGAAAATGGGCTATATTTTTGAGGAGCTTATCAGAAAATTTTCAGAAAATGCCGAAGCTGGCGACCATTATACTGGCAGAGATATTATCAAAGTTATGGTTTCCATTATTCTTGCTGAAGGCTGTGACGATATTTTTGATGATGGGAAGATTATTACAATCCTTGACCAAGCGGCTGGAACAGGTGGTATGTTATCTACTGCAAATAATTATATCAAGCGTTTTAATCCGACAGCGGATATCAGACTATTTTCTCAGGAAGTGAATCCAGAGAGCTATGCTATGTGCCTTGCGGAAATGCTTATTCGTGGACAAAACGCTGATAATATCAGATTACAAGATACCATGCAAGAAGATTGTTTCCCAGATACGAAAATGAGATTTATACTTGAAAATCCACCGTTTGGACAACCATGGGGCGGCAAGGATGCTCCAGAAGGTGACGAAGAAGCTGTTAAAGCAGAAGCACTAAAGGGTGAAAAAGGCCGTTTTCCTGCTGGAACGCCTGGCTCTGGTGATATGCAGCTATTGTTTATCCAGTCAGCCATGAATAAGTTAGATGATAATTGTGGGCGTGCGGCAATTATTGAAAATGGCTCTCCGTTATTTAGTGGCGGCACTTCGTCTGGTGAATCTCAAATAAGAAGATGGTTGCTTGAAAATGACTATATCGAAGCAATTATCCAGTTGCCAACAGATATGTTTTACAACACAGGCATTGCTACATATATTTGGGTTCTTTCCAAAAATAAGCGCAAAGAAAGAAAAGGTAAGCTACAGCTTATAGATGCCTCTTCTTTTAAACATGCTTTGAGGAAATCACTTGGAAATAAGAGAAATGAAATTACTCCAGAAGACAGAGTTATCATTGCTAAACTCTATGCAGATTTTACGGAAAATGAATATTGTAAGATATATAATAATACAGAATTTATGTATCGTGAATATGCGGTTATGCAGCCGCTTCAAAGAAGCTATGCCATTACAAGAGAAAGAATTGATGCAATGTTGTCTAGTGGGGCGTTATCTTTTCTGTATGATGAAGCGAAAGTTGACAAGCTTGAAAATGCCGATGAACTTAGCGGAAAAGATAAAGCAAAGTTAGAGAATTATAAGAGGAATAAGCCTATTTATGATTCTATCATTGAGGCTCTGAATAGAGCTATTTCTGACACTGTATATATGAATCCAGAGACATTTACTCCTGTTATTACGAATCTCCTCGCAAGCATTGAGGAGGAAAAGGCAATAAAGAAGATTGTAGATAAGGTGGTGAATGGCCTTTCTGTTATAGATAAGAAAGCAGATATCCAGAAAGATAAAACAGGGAATATCCTTTATGATACTATAACAAAGGATATCGAGATTGTGCCTTATAATGTAAATATAGAGGATTATATGGAGAAGGAAGTATTGCCACATGTCCCTGATGCTAAATGGTTCTTTGAAGAGAATTTGAGCGCAAAGAATCCAGTGGTAAAAATAGGGGCAGAGATTCCTTTCACTAGATATTTTTATAAGTATCAGCAACCAGAAAGTAGTAAGATTTTACGCCAAAAGTTTATTGACCTTGAAAAGTCTGTAAATGAAAGAATTTTGAAACTTTTTAAGGAGGATTAACATGGTAAGAAAGATGAAAAATTCCGGTATAGAATGGTTTCCAATTATACCATATAGTTGGAAATTAGGTAGAATTAAAAATATTATTGATATTTTAACGGATTATACTGCTAATGGTTCGTTTGGCGACTTGGCGAAAAATGTACAGTACCTTGATTATGAAGATTATGCAAGATTAGTACGATTGACTGATTTAAGGGAAAAACTTGAAAATGAAGGGATTTATGTTAGTCAAGATTCCTATGAATATTTATCAAAGTCTAAATTATTTGGTGGAGAGGTATTGGTTGCAAATGTAGGAGCATATGCAGGGCTTTTTTGTGAAATGCCTGAAATTGATAAGAGAGCAACTCTTGGACCAAATATGTTTTTAATAAGAACTAATCAAAATATGTTACAACATTATTTATTGTATTTAGGAAATTCAAAAATAGTGGGAGAACAACTAATCCAAAAAGCAGTTTCTGCTGCACAACCTAAATTAAATAAGAATGATTTAAAAACTGTAGTGATTCCTATTCCATGTATTGAAGAACAGAAAAAAATTGCCGACTACCTCGATAAAAAATGCGCTGAAATAGATTCATTATCATCGGACATTCAATCTCAAATTAGTATCTTGGAGGATTATAAAAAATCTGTCATTACAGAGGCAGTAACAAAGGGATTGAATCCTGATGTGGAAATGAAAGATAGTGGGATTGAGTGGATTGGGGAGATACCTTCTGATTGGAAAATAACTCACTTCAAATATGTAGGAACTGTAAAATCAAATTTGGTAAATGTTAGTTTATATCAAGATTATCCACAGATATCACCAGACAATATTGCAAAGGATTCAGGAATATTACTGGAATATAATACTGTTGAAGAAGCAGGTGTTATTAGTGACAATCATTTATTTTACAAAGGACAAATATTATATTCAAAAATCCGTCCAAAATTGAATAAGGCGATAATAGCACCTTTTGATGGACTGTGTAGTGCGGATATGTATCCAATAGAAACGAAAGAGTGTTCTAAATTTGTTTTATACATGATTTTATCGCAGTATTTTTTTAAACAGGTTACATTAGTAACAGAAGATAGAGTTAAAATGCCCAAAATTAACCAAGAAGAGTTAGGCAAGATAAATGTTGTTTGGCCGACAAGAAAGAGGCAAGAAGATATTGCAAAATATCTTGATTCTAAATGCTCTGAAATAAATGGAGCTATTGAAGATAAACAGAAGCAATTAGAAGTCCTTGAACAATACAAAAAATCTCTGATTTACGAATATGTAACAGGAAAAAGGGAGGTTCCAGATAATAATGGCTAAAGATTATAATGCAATTCATTATATTCAAAATCAAGTGAAAAACTACAATGCAGATGATAAATTATCAGATTTATTGATTCGTGGATTCAATCTTATTTATAACAATGAGGAATCAGATGGATGTGCGTCAAATTCTGTAGCATTATATGTTTGCCTCAAAAATATGGGTTTCAATCCACAAATATACTATGGACTATGTGGTATTAAAAATGAATTTGAGTTTTATCACATGTGGATTGAATTGGATGAAAAAATTATTGACCTTGCAATTTATGGAAATGCAAAATTTAATTTCTTTAGTGACAAATTGGCCCATATTATCGAAACACCTATTGTATTAGAAACGTATGATGAAGCAAAAATATGTTATGATAAATTTTTGTTTGATGATGACTGGAAACATGCAGCTATAAGTAATATAGAAAAGAAGTCATTGAAAGAGTACATAAACGATGCACCGAATAATAGCATGAAAAAATTGATATGTCGTTATATGGATGTATCACCGACAAAGGATAATATCAGCAAATTATTGGATAATATTAGTGATTTCCGCTTTGTGGAGTTAAGGGAAGGGAATTGATAATGAATAATATACTATCAGAAAAAGAATACCAGCATTTCATCATAGACTATCTGAAAAATAGTAATGGCTACGTCATCAGAAAGAATAAGAATTTTGACCGTTTATATGCGATGGATAAGGAGATGCTTTTCAAGTTTCTGAATGACACACAACCTGATGAGATGGTAGCTCTGGGGAAGATATATAAGACAGATTTGGAAGAAACACTTGTAAACTATCTTAATATGGAGATTACAAAGAGGCGCAGCAGCTTAGTGGAGGTTTTAAAGCATGGTATAAATATCTCTAATAAGCATCTTGATTTGATGTATACTAAGCCTGCAACAGACTTCAATAAAGAACTTGTGACGAAATACCAGAAGAATATTTTCTCTGTGATGGAAGAAGTCTGGGCAAGTGATACAGAGAGGATTGACCTTGTAATCTTCCTAAATGGCATAGCTATTATGACCTTTGAACTCAAATGCAATAGTTCTGGACAGTCTTATGAGAACGCTATTTACCAGTACAGAAATGACAGGAATCCAAAGACAAGATTATTTTTATTTAAGGCAGGTGCATTTGTCAATTTTGCCATGGATTTAGAAGAAGTCTATATGACTACAAAACTTAATAAAGACTCCACATTCTTTCTGCCATTCAATATGGGCAATGGAGAGGGAATCCATGTGGGAGCAGGAAATCCAATCTATGAGGATAAATACAGCGTTTCCTATATGTGGGAAGAAATACTGACAAAAGATTCTGTTCTGGAACTTATCAGTAATTTTGTATTTTTGGAAGTTAAGGAAGAGGTGGACGAAACAACAGGGAAGAAAAAGATAAAAGAAACTATTATCTTTCCAAGATACCATCAGAGAGATGTATTACATAAAATTCTTGCAGATGTATATGAAAATGGTTCGTCACTTAACTACCTGATTCAGCATAGTGCAGGATCTGGAAAAACTAATTCTATTGCATGGCTTGCCTATCGGCTGTCATCGCTACATGATGCACAAAATAAAATTATTTTTAACAATATCATCATTGTTACCGACAGAATAGTTGTAGACAGACAGCTACAGGCAGCAATCATGGGAATGGAGCATAAATCAGGGCTAATCAAAGTCATGGATGAGAAATGTAATTCCACTGACCTTGCCATAGCTTTAAATGGAAATACAAAGATTATCGCTACCACAATACAGAAATTCCCTTATATTGTTGATGAAGTGATAAACCTTAAAAATAGAAAGTTTGCTGTTATCATTGACGAAGCACATTCATCAACAGCGGGAAAAGATATGGCTGCTGTTACCATGACGCTTGGCTCTGGTGAAATCACTATAGATGAAAATACAGCAGAAGATATAATCACAGAGGAAATTGCAAAACATGGCAAACAGGCTAATATTTCTATCTTTGCATTTACAGCGACACCAAAGCCGACAACCTTACAGCTTTTTGGACGTGTGAATCCTAAAGGCCAGAGGGAAGCGTTCCATATTTATTCCATGAAACAAGCTATAGAAGAAGGGTTTATCCTTGATGTGCTTGAAAATTATATTACATATAAGACTTACTATCAAATAAATAAAGAGATAGAAGAAGACCCAAGATGTAAGACTAACCGTGCAAAACGCCAGATTGCAAGGTTTGTAGAGCTGCATGAAACCAATATTGCCCAAAGAATAGAAGTAATCGTGGAACATTTTAGGACTACTGTTATGAGTGAGCTTGGCGGAATGGCGAAAGCAATGGTTATTACGGCCTCAAGGGAAGGAGCTGTAAAATATCATAAAGCATTTGAGGATTACATAACTAAAAAGGGATATGATAATATCCGTGCATTAGTAGCATTTTCTGGCAAAGTAAAAGTGAAATCTGAAGATGGTAGAGAATCAAAAGAATATACAGAAGTAGGCATCAATGGATTTGCCGAAGATAAACTTCCATTAGAGTTTGACAAAGATGATTATAAGGTTCTCCTTGTAGCCAATAAATATCAGACAGGGTTTGACCAACCGAAGTTGTGTGCTATGTATATCCTTAAAAGACTGAAAGGTGTAAATGCAGTACAGACTTTATCAAGATTGAATAGGACTTGTCTGCCATATGATAAAAAGACCTTCGTTCTGGATTTTGTAAACGACTATAAAGATATGGAAGCTGCCTTTTCAAAATATTATACCACAACTCTTTTATCTAATTCTGTAACACCAATGGCAATTTATGATATTGAAGCAAAAATTGATGGATATGCTATCATTGACCCTATGGATATCGATGATGTTAATGACTTGCTCTATCAGGATAATATCTCTGCAAAAGAAAAGAGGAAGATAACATTTATCTTGCAGAAGACAAAGAAAAATATTGAAAACCTGGATATTGACGAGCAAAGGGAATTTGTGGCAGTAATGCGGAGATTTATACGTTTTTATGAATTTTTGATACAAGCGTCCTGCTTTGAAGATGTAGAACTTCATAAAAAATATAATTTTATCTCTTTCCTGCTGTCATATATCAACATCAAGCATCCTGGCAGCGGGTATAATCTGGATGGTAAAATAAAAGCAGTCAATTTCGTCCAGGAAAAGAAAGAAGAACATATTAAATCAAAGATAAAATCTGACCCAGTGACCAAACTTCCGACGGCTGAAAATTTTGTTCTGTCAGAAGACAAGGTGCAAAAATTATCTGAAATTATTGCTGAAATTAACAGTATGGCAGGAAGGCCATATCGCAATGACGTTGCTGTAAAAGCATTGCTTCAAATTAAAGATATTATGATGAAATCTGATAAATTGAAGACATCAGCAAAGAGCAATACCGAAAAAGATTTTGAGTTTGCCTATTTTGATAATATTGATGATGCACTGATTGAGGGACTGGAACAGAATCAGGATTTCTTCAGTTTGCTTCTGGGAAATGATGAAATAAAGAAAAAGGCACTTGGAATTTTTTTATCAGAAATATATCATAGTTTAAGAGAAACAGAGTAATGGAGGTGTAGGCAATGGCAAGAGCAAAAAAAGATGGTGTATATATTAACTACTACATCCAAAAGGATATAAAGGACAGGCTTGACAAATATTGTGAGGATGTCGGGCAAACCAATACCATGGCAATAGAGAGAATCCTAAAACAATTTTTGGATCATTATGAGGAAACTCACAAAAAAATCATCCAAGAATAATAGAAATTTATATATATATAGTATTTTTTACTTAATAAATTCTGTTAATTGATATTATATTACAATAGTATTATAATTGTATTATAAATGGAGGTGTTTGCTATGGCTAAAGAAGCAATTTTACAGGTAAGAATGGATCAGGAATTGAAAGAGCAAGTAGAAGCATTATATAAACAGCTAGGAACTTCTTTTGCAGAAGCAGTAAGAAT
>DEPC01000136.1 GCA_002358555.1 Hungatella sp. UBA3402
TATGTTTTACAATCCTTTCTGGAAAATTTTCTGAAAATTTTCCCCTTTCTAGCTTCTATTGTTACAAGTCTGCCATGGTTTTGCCTTTGCCACACAGCTCCTCAAAATCTTCTGTGAACATAGTAATCGCCGCATCGATTGCTGCATTCTTGACTAAGCCTTCCATAATATCTGGTGCAACTGTAACAGCTTTTACACCATACTTAGCCAGTTCCAATACCTGCTGGCTATTCTTGAAGCTTGCCGCCAGCAATCCACTGTCATAGCCACTGCCTGTAATTGCATCATGAATGTCTTTTGCTACCTGGATTCCGTTAAACCCCATATTGTCGATACGATTCACATAAGGCGCCACATATTCAGCACCACATTTGGCTGCCAGCCAGCCCTGCATGGTAGTGTAGATTGCGGTTCCAATAAATCGGAGGCCCTCCTTATGCAGCATCTTCATGGCCTTAAAGCCTTCTGGTGTACAGGGAACCTTGACCAAGGTGCGTGCCCCTAGCTCTTTGACAATACGGTGTGATTCTTCTATCATAATCTCGGCTTTCCTGGCAGTGACCTGTACAAACAATTCGCCGTCCTCACCGATGAGGGATCGAATCTCCTTTAAGACCTCGTAAGGATTTCGTCCTGTCTTTGCTAAGATTGATGGATTGGTAGATACTCCATCCACTGGAAAAAACTCATAGATATGCCTAATCTGTGTTACATCTGCAATATCAATACATAATTTCATGATAATATTCTCCCTGATATTTTGTTCTTTCGATTTATAATCTTTTATAGAAGATTCTGGTTTCCTACAATGTCTGCTCTGTACGCCCGATGATGTCATCTTGAGTTGCTTTTGACAGCACATGAAAGAATGCAGAATATCCAGCAACACGGACGATTAAGTCTTTATGATTCTCTGGATGTACTTGTGCATCCAGCAGAGTTTCCTTTGAAACCACATTATACTGTACATGATACCCATCCAGGCGGTCAAAAAAGGTGCGGATAATCATTTCCAACTTCTCTTTGTTCTCCTTCTTGGAAAGCAACTGAGGAGTTACCTTCTGGTTCAGCAGCACGCCTCCAGTAATCTCGCGGGTAGGCAGCTTGGATACTGATTTGAATACTGCGGTTGGTCCGTTCTTATCCATACCATGAGCTGGGGAACACCCTTCCGCAAGAGGCTGATGCGCATGACGTCCGTCTGGAGTTGCCATAGTCTCCATTCCCTGCCCTACATTGGCAGAGATGCTGGAAGTACCTGCATATCGGATTCCGCCAATAGGTCCTCTTCCATATCTGGTGTTGGGGTACTTCTTCATCTCATCAATATATGCATTGTAGACATCAACTACAAGCTGGTCTACATAGTCGTCATCATTGCCGTACTTAGGGGCATCATTAACCAACATGCGCTGGATTTTCTGGTTTTCAGGGTTGATAAAATCTTTCTTCAGCGCATCCATAAGCTGATCCTGAGTGATTTTCTTCTCCTCATATACTAGCTTTTTGATGGCAGCAAGGCTATCTGCCATATTGGCAATTCCTACTTGGAGTCCAGAAATAAAATCATAAATAGCACCGCCCTCTTTTAATGTCTTCCCTCGCCCAATGCAGTCCTGAGTCAGTGTGGAACATAAAATATCTGGACATTCGCGCTCAATAGCCAAGTCAATGGCATTTTCTACAATTACGCTCATACGGGTCAGTTCCCGTATCGTCTTCTCAATAGCTGCTTGTAATTCTTCATAGGTCTTAAAATCATGAAAATCGCCATAACCTTTTACAAACCTCTTACCTGAGGTTGGGTCAATACCATTGTTCATGGTAATCAGCAAAACTCTTGGGAAATTCAGATAGCTCATACCTGTACAACGATATCCCCACTTGCCAGGCACTGCAGTCTCAACACAGCCAATGGCTGAATAATTGTAGGCATCCTCTTCCTTAACTCCCTTTTCAATAAAGGATGGGATAATCACTTCATCGGAATTAAAAGCTGGCATCCCTGTGCCAAGTTTCATAACCTCAATCGCTTCATCCATGAATTCCTTTGACATTCCTTTAAAATAGCGTACAGTCAGGTTGGGCTGAGGGAGTCGGGTCTGAGCGACAGATTTTAACACTAGGAAAGACATCTCATTGACTGCACTTTTCTTATCTGGTGTCTGGCCACCTACAGTTACGTTCTGGTACATGGGACTTCCCGCACTGCTCAGAGTATGGGTCCAGCTTCTTACCTTGTTGATGGTCAGAGTTTTGATCCAAAGGTTAGTCAGAATCTCTACTGCCTGGTTCGCAGTGATAGTTCCCTTCTCTAAATCGCTCTTGTAATAGGGATAAATATACTGGTCAAACCGTCCATAGGACAAAGAATGGCCATTGGACTCGATTTGCAGAATTAACTGGATAAACCAGGTAGCCTGCATCGCCTCGTGGAAGGTTTCTGCCGGCTCATAAGGAACCTTATCGCAAATTCTAGCAATCTCAAGAAGTTCTGCTTTCCTTACACTGTCAGCCATCTTGGCTTTCTCTCTCGCCAGCATAGCATAACGATGGGCAAAATCTTTAACCGCCTCAATGACAATGAGAACCGCCTTGTAAAAACAATTTTTGTCAATGTTTTCTGGAATACACAGATCCAATCTTGATCGGATTTTTCTGACTCTGTCTTCATAGCCTTTAAGTCCTGTTTCCAGCATAGTTTTATAATCCACAGCCAGATGGGCATCCCCTGAATTCAGTTTCCCTTCCATCCCCAAAAATCCGGTTTCCATAAATACGCTGACTTCATCTGGCAGCAGGGCTTTACCTCTTGCTCTTAAGTTATTATTTTCCCAGAATGAAGCAATGGAACGCAGCTTCGCCTTTGTCTCTTCTGTAATATAGAATACATCCCCATCACGCTTTTCAAAAGAATCTAGCTCGTCGATAACAAATTCCAGAGTATATTCTGGGAAAATAGGTGCATCTTTGTTGGAAGCTGCCTGATTTCCTACTATCAAAGTTTCATCTTCAATATAAATAGACATTTTTTCTAGGATATTTTTAAGGCTTAATGCCCGTTTCATAACAGATGGCTGATTTTTGTGTTTCTGGTAAGTTTCTGTTATAAGCATCGCACGCTCGGCACAAATGTAAGGCTTTTTATTTAATACATCTTCCCTGAATTTTTCCATCCTTGGTGTAAGATCGCCAAAATATTCCACATTTTTCATAAGATATTCTCCTTATGTTTGCAATTTAATTTATTTCATTTATAACTACACTATATCATGAATTTCAATCAAATACAATATATATTTCAAAAAAAATAAATATATTTTCATTCATAATATTTTGATTTACATTCTTTTCTTTCTATGATATGATAGTTACACAGGAAATCAAAATCCTGCTGCTTCCAATATAACTATTTACCAAAAGTTCATTGTAAAGGAGAGCATTTGCTATGAGAAAAGGTATAATATTCAATATCCAGAAATTCAGCACCAATGACGGGCCTGGGGTTCGCACCACAGTTTTCTTTAAAGGCTGTCCTTTAACATGTAAATGGTGCGCAAATCCAGAGTCTCAGTCCTCCTCAGCCCAAATCCTCTATGACCAAAGTAGATGCACCCACTGTTTAACCTGTGTCCATACTTGTCCTCAAAGAGCGATTTCCTTAACAGATAACTGCTTTTCCATCAAACCTGGTAAATGTAAAGGATGCCTGCAATGCGTATCTGGTTGTCCGTCTGAAGCATTAAGTTATGAGGGAGAACATAAGGCAGTCCAGGAAATCGTGGATGTCTGTCTGCAGGATAAGGATTTTTATGAAACTTCTGGCGGTGGAGTGACTATATCTGGCGGTGAGGGCATGTCCCAGCCAGAATTTTTAGAGGAACTTGTCCTGGCATTAAAACAACATAAGATTCATCTGGCCATCGAAACAACTGGATACACAAAGCCGGAAATTTTTAAGAAGCTTGCCCCGATGTTTGACCTTTTGTTGTTCGATGTAAAGCATTATGACAGTAGCCGCCATTATAAGGGAACCCAGGTCTATAACGAATTGATTATCCAAAACCTGAAATGGGCGTTTTCCCAGGATATCGAAATCTTGCCTCGCATCCCTGTTATCCCAGGCTTTAATGCATCTTTGGAAGACGCTGCTGGGATTGCCTCTTTGCTTGAGCAGATTGGGGCATGGCAGGTACAACTTCTCCCATTCCATCAATTCGGTGAAAATAAATATCATAAACTCTGCCAAGAATATACCTACGAGAATGTGAGAGCACTCCACGAAAACGATCTTGAGGACTACCGACAGGTATTCCTACAACATAATATAGAAGCGTTTTTCTAAAGAATCCCTTATTTTGTTTCATTTGTAAGTTTTTCTCTTGTAGGTGGATATTCTTTATGATAAAATCTACTCAAACGGAACAGGGGTTATAAAATGAAGATGAATAAACGAGCAAATCAAATATTAGAATTACTAACTGAAGAAAATAAAATAGAAGTTTCCCTACTTTCAGAGAAGTTGGGGGTTTCACAGGTCACTGTGCGTAAAGATCTAGATGAATTAGAAAACCAGGGCATCATCGTCCGAGAACATGGTTTTGCCTGTTTAAGAAGTACAGATAACCTCTATGGACGCATTGCTTACCACTATGAGGCTAAACAAAAGATAGCTAAATGTGCCGCAAATCTGATCTCCGATGGGGATACTTTGATGATTGAAAGTGGAAGCTGCTGTGCCCTTCTGGCAGAAGAATTGACATCTTCCAAGAAAGACTTAACCATTATCACCAATAGCGCCTTTATTGCTGATTATATCCGTGGAAAATCCAATTTTCAGATTGTACTTTTGGGTGGTATTTACCAACAAGATTCCCAGGTTTTAGTGGGACCAATGATTCGTCAATGTGTGGAAAACTTCTATGTAAAATACTTTTTCATTGGCACGGACGGTTATTCCAGACGAACCGGCTTTACAAACCAGGACCAGATGAGAGCGCAAGCTGTAAAAGATATGGCATGTCAGGCAGAGCATATTGTAATCCTCACGGAAAGCGAGAAATTTGCTCGGCATGGAATTGTTCCATTAAACTTGCGTGACTATCCACGTACTGTAATTACAGATAGTCAGATTTCAAGAGAAGTAATAGATGAATTAAACCAAAGTCAGATTGAACTGATCTCAATCTGACTTTTAGAGGCTATGAGAAATACTAGCGTTTTTATGAAATCATTCTCCTATTTAAAAAACTCATGTCCGCCATGCCGGAATAAATAGTCCAATTTGCCATCAAACCACTTCGCAGAGCCACTTCTAGCTGCTCTCCGATTCATAAAGTATAAAGCTCCTTGGGAATAATCTTCTCCTGCCAATGCACGACGAACACATTCTATGGTTTCACTTGTCACAGTACAACTATCAATCGTGCCATTAGACACTGGTGAAAATTGGGATGGCTGATAAACTACCTTTCTAATCGTATTGGGAAATTCTTTGCTGCGCACGCGGTTTAGAATCACATTTGCCACAAGAATTTTTCCCTTTGCATCGCAGATACCTGCCTCTGCCTGCACAATCTTTAATAGAACCTGATAATCATCTGCACTATAGGAGATTCCTGTTGCGTTCTTGAAAGCTACCGCTTCCTCTGCCTTCTTAGCCTCCATTAAAATCTGTTGTTTCACTTCTGCAATTTCTGATAGTGCAGTCTCTCGTATTTCTTCCTTTTGCTGTACCTGTTGTGTCAGCAGATAACCTACCACCATCTGTCCATACCGCCTGGAAACAGAAAGCTCTGTTTGAATTTCAGCTTGTGCCTTTTCTAAGGGATATCCTCCAGATTGGATAGAGTTTGTATTAACAAGCTTAACTTTTTCTGTGCTTTTTAACTCATGTTTTACTAATTGGGTATCTTTTGTATGATAACTCATGTTTACTTTTGTAAAATTTTCGTTTTCTTCAAAGTTTTCCCGTTTTGGGTCTTCAAAAGAGGCTGAGGTCATCTTTGCATAAACAGTCAATATCCTTTGACCTCTCCCTCCGAACCCACTTGTGGTCAATACCAATGTCACAACTACAAATGTAACAGATACAAGAATCATCTTATTATGATGTATCCTTTTCGTTGTATTAACTGCAAGTATTTTTATGAAATGGGACAAACTCTGAAGAAATGAGAATCGTGTCAGCATAACTATTCCTTCTTTCTCTGGTTTCTTCAAAGCTAAGCCAAAAATGGAAGAAATCTTCCACTTTGACTTTAAATCGCCCAGGAATCTCCGACATTATATGGGAACGTATCATAAAAAGTCAACTCTAAGGATACAACTTCGGCATATTTGCCGGCAGTAAAATTTTACATTTTTATTTTAATTGTTAAAAATATACGAATAATTATCTTGATATATATTTCTTATTATTTAATATTTTGTTTAATATTTAACATAAATATTACATTTGTGTTAAATTATAATACATAAAAAAAGAGCCGATTTTTGTCAGCTCTTTTTATGTCAACTAATAATAGATAAAATGTTTTATGGAGAAACAATTTTTCCAGCAATAGCACAAGCAGCAGCCGTAGCTGGAGAAGCTAGATAAATCTCCACTTTGGAGGTTCCCATACGTCCCAAGAAATTCCGGTTATTAGTAGCAACAACTCTCTCACCATCACAGAGGATACCCCCAGTACGTCCACAACACAAACCACATCCAGGATGAGTGATAATTGCTCCAGCTTGGGCTAAAATTTTAATAGCTCCACATAAGACAGCCTCCTCATAAATCTTTCGGCTCGCAGGAGTGACAATCAATTTTACAAACGGGGCAACTTTTTTCCCCTCCAAAATCTTTGCTGCTGTTTGAAGGTCTTCCAATCGTCCATTGGTACAGGAACCAATAAATACTTGATTAATCTCAATACCATCTAATTTACTCACTTCACAGATTTTATCTACTTGAGAAGGACATGCCATCACTGGAACCATTTCATCAGCATGATAAGTAAGAATTCTGCAATACTGTGCATCCTCATCTCCTACCAGACTTTTCTGAAACTCGTTAAGCTCTATCTGACAATATTGTGCGGTTTTTTCATCAGGAGTAAACAACGCGCATTTTGCACCAGCCTCAATCGCCATATTGGCCATCGTCATTCGACTGCTTATACTCATAGTCTCTACTGCAGAACCAGTGAACTCCAATGCCCGATAGGTAGCTCCATCTGCCCCTAAATCCCCGATAATTCGGAGTATCACATCTTTTGACATGACATTTTCCGGTAAATTTCCTTCAATTACAATCTTAATGGTCTCTGGTACTTTTACCCATAAATTTCCTGTTCCCAGAATAGCAGCCATCTCTGTATAACCGATTCCAGTAGAAAAAGCTCCTACACAACCATAGGTCGTTGTATGGCTATCTGTGCCAAACACAACATCTCCTGCTTTTACATAGCCCGCCTCTGTCATAAGCTGATGGCAAATTCCATCGCTGCGATGAATATTCTTAATCCCATATTTTTCTACAAAGGTATCTCCTACCTTATAATGGCGAATATCATCTAATTGACTAGCTGGAACTAGATGGTCATAAATTACAACAACCTTATCAGAATTCCAAATTTTAGAAAATCCCATTTCATGGAATTTATCTGCAATAAATGGCATCATAATATCATCTAGCATTACCCAATCAGCCTTTACTGTCACAATATCTCCAGGCTTTACAGAAGGAACTTTGATATTGTGGGAAATAATTTTTTCTATGATAGTTTGTCCCATATAGTTTTCTCCTCTCGCCCTTTCATGTTTTATTTAAACCATTCTGCCTCTGCATGGCCTTTACCAGTCCTCCAGCATTGATAATTTCCATGAGATTTTCCGGCAGAGAGGCAATCGGATAATTTTTTCCATTATAAGAAATATGCTGGTTTATTATGACGGTGAGTTGTTCCCCTTCTTCTATAAAATCCCGCAAATCTGGTTGTTCTATAAGCAAAAGGCCATTATTGATAGAATTTCTAAAAAATATACGGGCAAATGATTTTGCAATGATGCAACGAATGCCAAGGGCTTTTAGAACCTCTGGAGCTTGTTCGCGGGAAGAACCACAACCAAAATTTTTTCCCGCTACAATGATATCTCCTTCCTTAATATTAGCAGCCAGTTGAGGCCTTAAAGGGCTGAAACTGTATGGCTTCATTTCTTCTATCGTTTTCAAGGCCAGATATTCTGTGGGAATGATGATATCTGTGTCAATATCATCACCAAGAACCCAAACCTTTCCGGTAAATGTTTCCATATTGATCCTCTTCTTTCTATAAAAAATCTCCTTTGAATGTCAATTTCTACAACATATCAGCTGTACAAATTTCTCCCTTTACTGCGGAGGCTGTAACAGTTGCTGCTGAGCCCAGATATACTTTGGAAGATGGATGTCCTGCACGTCCTTTAAAATTTCTAGTACCTGTACTGATAAGCACCTCATTTTCACCGATTACTCCCTGACAGCTTCCCCAACATACACTGCAGTTGGAATTCATGACAATAGCTCCACTTTTCATAAAAATATCAATCAATCCCTCGTCCAAAGCTTGGAGATATACTTCCTGACTTGCTGGAACTACTAAAAACCGTACATGCTCAGAAACCTTGTGGCCTTTTAATATCTCAGCCCCAACTCTTAAATCGTCAATCCGTCCATTATTGCAGGAGCCAAGAAATGCCTCGTCAATCCTCACTCCACATACCTCTCCTGCTAAAACCACATCATCTACAAAATCTGGTTTGGCTACCACTGGCTGAATTTTCGACAAATCAAAGGTATATTCTTTTATATATTGTGCATCCTTATCACTTTTACATACAGCTTTAGGTTTACGACCTCGTTCTTTAAGCCAAGAAAGGGCAATTTCATCAGCTTCAAAAATAGCAGTTTTTGCTCCTGCCTCTACTGCAAGATTACATAAAGCCATACGGTCATTGACACTCAAAGTCTTAGCTCCATCTCCGCAAAATTCCATAACCTGATAGCTGACACCACTGGCACCAATCTCTCCAATGATAGTCAGCATTAAATCGCGTGGGTATACTCCATCTGGCAGTTTTCCTATCAAATTGAATTTTACTGTCTCAGGAACTAAAACCCAGGAAGTTCCTGTCACCATGCCATATAAAAGGTCAGTACATCCAACCCCTGTACCAAAAGCTCCCAATGCTCCATAGGTACAGGTATGGCTATCAGCTCCAAAAATCAATTCTCCAGGGCATACATAATGCTCCATCATAATCTGATGACAGACACCTTTTCCCTCCCAGAAATCAATCTGATGTTCTTTGGCAAAATCTCTCATTTTTTTCTGAGAAGCTGCGGTTTTTGGACTGTCAGATGGAACATTGTGGTCTACAATGAATACTATTTTTTTAATGTCTGCAATCCTTTGATGTTTCAATTTGTGATAATACATATCAACAGTAAGATGAGTAGTTCCATCATTGCTCATCATGCGGTCCAAATTTACGGTATGGATATCTCCTGCTTTTACTTCTTTTACACCCGCTGCTAAAGCGATAATTTTTTCAGCAATCGTCATTCCCATAATTAAGATTCCTCCTTGTTCAATGATGCAATCAATCCACCCTGATTTAAAATCTCTTGCATATAGGGAGGAAGTTTGGTACAGGTGTAGGTAATTCCTTTTGAAGAAGCGATTCCCTCTGTCAAGGACAATTCCATCTCGTCCCCATTCTCCACTGCATCCGGAAGCTCCTTGCACACAATGACCGGAAGTCCGATATTGATAGCATTGCGGTAAAATATACGAGCAAATGACTTTGCAACTACAGCTTTAACCCCCAATGCTTTTAAAACACTTGGAGCTTGCTCTCTGGACGAGCCACAGCCGAAATTCTCTCCTCCTACCACAAAATCTCCTGGTTTTACCTTTTTAGAAAATTCTGGGTCCAAAGACTCGAATGTATGTTCTTTCATCTCTTCAACCGTAGGTAGTAACAGATACTGAGATGCAATAATTTGGTCTGTATCCAAATCATTATGAAATTTAAAAATTTTGCCGACAGACATGTCATTCCTCCATTTTTTATTTATTACAATCCATTCACAGTAGTAAGAGGACTATAATCCAAAAATCCACTCGTTACCACTACCGAACCATTATAAAGAATTTTCGATTGTATTATAACATGTTCATTGTTATAATGACAATATATAATACTCATGGTTATTATAACAGTTGGTTATTGCTAAAATTATGAAAAAAGTTTATAAAATAGGGCTTTGTGTGTTGCAAGCATTTTGGAAAAGCTGTATTTTGTACCTTTTCTGTACCTTTTATGTAATTTTCATGGTGCATAGGCTCTTATTTCACTGCAAAATCAGAATATCGGATAGGTTCTTGTACTGCTTCCATCTTCTCTTGAATTTGGGAAAAATCCAAATGAGTATAGATATCTAATGTTACCGATACATTGGCATGTCCCATAATATATTGCAGTACTTTAGGTTCTAGTCCTGCCTCTGCTAATCGTGTGCAAGCTGTATGTCTTAAAATATGGGCTGATATATGGGGGAGGGGTTCGGCTTCTCTCAATTCTTTTCTTGCCCGAATAGCCTCCAATCTATTGTATGCCGTGACTATGCTATGAAGCAGAGAGTTAATCGCATTTGTGGGATAGGGCTTCCCTTGTGAATTGGTAAATATAAAATCGTTAATCCCCTCAATTTCCCGCCCGTTCTGTCCTTTACCTAATAACAGACAAAGCTCTTTCTGCTTTATTAGGCTCTTTCTTGCAGTTGCCGTTAAAGGAATGTCCCGCCGCCCAGCCTCTGTTTTTAAATCTTGAATATAAAACTTACTGCCTTCCCCTAAATTCCGATAAATAAGCTGCTGCCGAATATGTACCACATTTCCTTTCCTGTCCACATCAGACCACCGAAGCCCTGTTAATTCTCCGACTCGAAGTCCTGTTGACAGTGCGAAGGTAATCATAGGATAATAGACAGAATAAGTACTGCTTTCCTTGATAAAGTTCAACATTCGTTCTTGTTGTGCTAGAGTCATGGACTTTCGTTCTCTTTTTGTGCCGCTGATATCCTTTTTACAGTTCTTTGCTGGATTCTTGCGGATAATGTCAGAATTTACCGCCAGTTCCAAGGCAGGGTTTATCAAGCTATGATATAATTTTATGGTATTTGCTGCTAACCCTTTCTTTGCAAGGTCAGAATAAAATTTACGAATATGTAACTGTTTTATCTGTGTAAGTTTCATATTGCCTAGGAAAGTATCTTTAATAGCATGGTTCCATAATGTCATATAGTGGTATCGGGTGCTTTCTCTTACGTCTGACTTTGTTTCTAAGTACAACTGAAATAATTGATTTAGGGTCATATCCCCTTTACTGCCGTCAATACCATCTTGCAAATCATGTGCAATCTGTTTTTCCTTTTCCCGAAGCTCTAGCAGCGTAAGTGCATAGATGGTTCGTTTCTTGCCGGATAAATCCGTATAGCGATATAAATAGCGGTTATCCTCTGCCCGCTGCATTTCTCCGGTTCTTAAAATTCTTCCCTTATTATCGGTTCGCTTCTTTCCTGCCATAGTATACCATTCCTTTCTATAATTTGAGAGAATGGGCAGCAGAGTCGTTCACCATGTAAGGAGAACCTCTCCGCCCCTCTTGTTATAATTGAAACAGTTCCAGCCTGTCCAAAATCAACAAGCAATCCGCCATGCCTGCCAGATACGCAAGGTTGACCTGCTCCGCCTCTGCCGTGTCAAACGCTTCCAGTAACTCGTCTATGGTTTCTTCCGCTTCAGGGGCTAATTCCAAGGCTTCTTTCTGTTTGCCAAGTTCTACCACCTTATCCATAGCTTTTTCGTATTCGGGGTCATAGCTGCCAAAGTCTATCAAGGAACACTCTCTTCTCTTATAAGCAAGTGACTTTAAGACTCTAAGTAAATTCTTTGTCATAATTATAAAACTCCTTCCAATCTTCCGGCTCCTAAGAGATAACCAAGATAAAATACATAGATACTTTCATAACTAGAAATCCGGTTAGGTGTCTTTTTGTCAAGATGTAACCCATACTTCCACACTTCAAAGATAAGCCGTTCCTCATATTCTATGGTTGGATTCTCGCTGGTTAGTTCTTCCTCAATTAAGGGAATGATACGCCTTGCCGCCTCCTGTGCCTTGCGTGTTTCCTCCTGCTCCATGCGCCAAGTATGAGCGTCCAGCAATGCCCGATAGGCAGCAGAGCCATATTGATTAAAAACATGCTCCAGGAAAATTCCTTTTCCTAGTTCTTCATCATTGACCAAATAATCAGAGAAAATGACTTCACAAAATCCCTCAATATCCGTTTGGGGTATGGTGCTATTTACATAGAGGGCTTTAACCTGTCTATCCGTAATGACCACAAAGTTACCCAATTCGGTATGGTATAAACGATTCAGACGAAATACAAGCTCACTTGGAAGTTGTGTTGGTATGATTTTTTGAATGTGCATGGTTATCAAATCCTTTCTTTACAAAGTGTGCTAGGTGTGCTATGATAATTGCATACCCTTTTTATTAGGTTGATGGGTTACTTTGCCTTTATCAGAGAGATGACTCTGTTAAAGGCTTTTTCTATTACTGAATTCTTGTGTATGCCTTTAAAATGGCGTTCAAGCACTTGATTGTATACTTGGTATGTTCTAAATTTGGTTTGCGGTCTAGTTCCCTTACAAGCTCCACATAGCCTAATTTGATTTCCTGTTTCCAATACTTACGGATATCTGACAGTTTGTGAAAGCCTTTAATGGGGATGCCATCATTCTCACAGGCAACATATCTTACCTTTCCATCTCCCCGCCGAATTCTGATGATAGTTACTTCTTGCTTCATGGATTCCTCCTTTGAATTTATATTGTAATGTTTAATAAAGCTCCGAGAGATTCCTTATAGGCATATCCCCCGATAATCTGCATGAGAGTCGCCTTTACTTCAATCCCCATATCAATGACCTTTGCCAGCTCCCTTGATAACCCTTTTGGCACATAGCCGATAAGCGTCTTACAATGAATGGGTTTAATATGTACCACTATCCGAATAGCGTTACAGTCATACTTATTATTAGGTTCTCTTTCCAGTGTGACAGACAAATCCTCTTGTTGGAACTGCTGTAAGAATCGTAAACGCTCCTGCCGATTTTCAAAGGTTGTCCCTACTGCCCTTATGGTCATAGAAAGTTTGATTCTCCGCCATGCTTTCTTAAAGGCTTCTTTGAGAGAGTA
>DEPC01000101.1 GCA_002358555.1 Hungatella sp. UBA3402
CAGTAGCAGCTTCCGCATTAAAACATACCATTCCTGGAGACTTCAATTTAGTAACCCGTGCAGATGTAGAAGGTCTGGCAGGTGGAGACGGCTCAGGACGCGTTCAGAGATAAAAGCAGCTCAATCGTTGCTTAGTCAAGAAGTAATTAGGTTTTCAACAAGCTGTTGATTACATCATGACAAAGGACAGCTCTATACCTATAAAAAGGTATTGGGACTGTCCTTTTCTAAAGCAGAAATTCAATAAACATAACTTCTATAATCATTTATGTTGGATATGGCATGGTACAAAGAGAAGGCAAAAAGTGAAAAAGATACATTTTTCGCAATTTGTTTGTGCATAGAAAGGAATGGTCTCAACTATGAAAGACAAACGAAATTTTGATTTGCTGACATTGGGGCAGCTCTTGCTGCGTCTTTCCCCTCCTAACAATGAGCGTCTGGTGAGAGGGGATATCTTTGAAAAACAGGTAGGTGGAGCAGAACTGAATGTAGCAGTGGGAGTTTCCCTTCTGGGATTGCATACAGGTGTTATCTCAAAGCTTCCTTCTCATGATGTAGGAAGTTTTATGAAAAGTAAAATTCGTTCCTATGGCATCAGCGATGATTTTTTCTTGTACGATAATTCTCCTAGTGCCAGGGTAGGAATCTACTATTATGAAAATGGTGCATATCCTAGAAAACCCAAGGTAATTTATGACCGCAGCAATAGTTCCTTTTATTCCTTGAGTATTGACGAGATTCCTCTGGAAGTCTATGGGGCAGCTAGATGTTTTCATACAACGGGAATTACCTTAGCTCTTAGTGAAAATTTAAAGAGAACCACCATGGAAATGATTAAGCGGTTTAAGGAGGCAGGAACAATAGTATCTTTTGATGTGAACTTTCGAGGAAATTTATGGACTGGTGAGGAAGCTAGAGAGTGCATTGAACAGATTCTTCCATATGTAGATATTTTCTTCTGTTCGGAAGAGACTGCCAGACTTACCTTTAAAAAGATAGGGACTGCTCAGGAAATTATGAAAAGCTTTACTGAGGAATATCCGATTTCTATAGTGGCCTCCACTCAACGGGTTGTTCATAGCCCTAAGAGGCATACCTTTGGCTCTGTAATGTATGATGCTAAGAAAAATGAATACTATGAGGAAGAACCATACCGTGATATTGAGGTAGTAGACAGAATTGGAAGCGGGGATGCCTATATTTCTGGCGCGCTTTATGGATTGCTTACCAGTGATTTTGACTGTGCAAAAGCGATTCGGTATGGCAATGCCACCAGCGCAGTGAAAAATACGATACCTGGAGACCTTCCTTCTTCTGATTTAGAGGAAATCGAAACAATTATCAAAGCCCATAACCAAGCAGGGCCTCAAAGCGAGATGGCCAGATAAAAGTAGTCTTATCACTAAAGCAGAATGAATCATCTAACCAGCTTAGATATACAGAAAGTACGGGAAGCAGTTATGAAAAGGTTGGCCGCCGCAGATATGAGGGGGATTGGCTTTGCAAAAAGTCAAAGAGCGACAGGCAAAAGATAAGTATAACAAGCAATACCAAAAAAATATATGGAGGTAATATTATGGCATCATCAATGAAAGGTAATGTAATCGTGGGACAGTCTGGTGGCCCGACCGCAGTTATCAATTCCAGCCTTGCAGGAGTTTACAAGACTGCAATTGACCGAGGAGCAAGGAAAGTTTATGGAATGCTTCACGGAGTTCAGGGGCTTTTGGAAGAACGGGTGGTAGACTTATCTCAGCACATTACAAGCGACTTGGATATTGACTTATTAAAGAGAACTCCCTCCTCTTTCCTTGGCTCCTGCCGCTATAAGCTGCCCGAAATTAAAGATGGAACTGAGCTTTACGACAAGATTTTCAAGATTCTGGAAAAGCTGGAGATTGAGTATTTCTTCAATATCGGTGGCAATGATTCTATGGATACCATTAAAAAGCTTTCTGATTATGCTCTGCTCAATGGAAGTCAAATCCGTTTTATGGGTGTACCCAAGACGATTGACAATGATTTGGCAGTGACAGACCATACCCCTGGATTTGGAAGTGCAGCAAAATATATTGCTTCTATTACCAAAGAAGTAATTCGAGATGGTTTAGTCTATGACCAGGAAAATGTAACTCTCCTTGAAATTATGGGGCGGAATGCGGGCTGGCTTACCGGAGCTGCTGCCCTTGCTGTGGGAGAGGATTGTGAAGGTCCAGATATGCTGTTTCTGCCAGAAATCACCTTTGATGTGGAGCATTTTATGAAAAAGGTGACAGACCTCCAGAAAGAGAAAAAATCTGTGGTAGTGGCTATTTCTGAAGGAGTAAAGATAGCAGATGGCCGCTATGTATGTGAACTCACAGACAATATTGACTATGTGGATGCCTTTGGACATAAACAACTTACAGGAACATCTCGCTATCTGGCAGGACGAATCTCAAAGGAGATGGGATGCAAAACAAGAGCGATTGAATTTAACTCTCTCCAGAGATGCGCCTCTCATATTGTAGGACGTGTCGATATCACAGAGGCTTTCCAGGTAGGAGGAGCTGCAGTAAAAGCTGCTTTTGAGGGCGAAACCGGAAAAATGATTATCCTGAAAAGAGTTTCTGATGACCCCTATATCTGCATTACGGATATCTATGATGTACATAAGATTGCAAATGTGGAGAAAAAAGTCCCCAGAGAGTGGATTAATGAGGCTGGCGATTATGTGACACAGGATTTTGTGAATTATGTGCGTCCGCTGATTCAAGCAGAACTCACTCCTATGATGGTGGACGGACTGCCCAGACATTTACGGCTTGAGGATGCTAAGATTGTTGGAGCGTGAGAATAGAAAGAAATAGATAAAGCATTGTTAATGTTATTAATATATGGAAAAAAATGGATAGAAAAGGGTAATATTGGGGTGTATTGTTATCTTGTGATATAAGAATATAACTTGTTGTGTAAGCGAAAGCTTATTAGCAGAAGTAATGCAACAGCCCAAATTGCCCTTTGCCCTATGGCTCCGAGGTTACAGGGTAGAGAGTAACCTTCTTCCGTGTTGTAGGAAATCTGGTTTGCAGTGTTACTTCTGCCCGTAACTTTTAAATAGCACAACAAGTTAAATGATATGTATACCATAATAAATCAATCTAAGCAAGAAGGATTTATTTATTGAGATTTGTGTAGTATAGAAATATTTTTTGCAACTGGAGTCAGAGTCTATGAAGTTTCAAATACATAATATATACGGATGAATTCCAAAACTTTTTCTAATATATATCCATTATGAGTATGATGAAATATAAAAAATGTATTATCCATATACATGATTTTTCTAGGATGTGATAATTCATAATATTTAGCAAATATATATTGAAATGCTTGATTTGCAAGACCTCTATTTAAAAATTCGATTTTCATTTCGTATGCTCCATTTTTTTATTTATCAAAATCAATATGTTATTAAAATCCGTTGAGAATTTTTAACTATCTAATATCCGCAATCTAATTGTTAAAAATATTTTTCGTTATAATTTATATCTTTCAACTTTTTCTATATAAAGATAACTATATATTATCTACATACAATCTTGTTTTATTTCCCTATATAATAATTTGAGTTAACCAATGATAAAGGAGATATCAATAAAAAGAAAGGAATCTATATTAGAAGGATTTTAACAGTAGGAATCAGTTATAACAAAGAAACCAAAAAGCATTTCTATAAAGCAGAAGTATTATAGGGTAAAACAGTATTTTTTTCATGTAGACTTTCTTATGAAACAATGCTATAGATAAATAGATACATAATGTACCTTAGTAAGTTAAATCTTTATGCGAATGCAGAATAAGGGGATACGGAACTGTTAATTCTATAAACAAATATATCATAACATCTCCAAATTAAAGAAAGTGAGAAAACCTTGCGATGTCCATAACAACAATACAGGAAGATTATTTGTGCTTTGGTATGATTTGATATTTTCATTCTGATAGATGCATCAATAATACACATATAAAAGAGTTTAATCAATGGAAGATAACAGCAAACGAATTAGTTAGCTTTGACTGTGGCCTTATGGAAATGAAGAATCAATTTAGATTTTACGGTTACGATTTAGTAGATATTTCCTGTTATATTAGTGCAATTACGAATTGCGGTGCGGAATTTGAACACGAAATATCCAGAACATTCTCATACATATTGTGAAATTGTAGAAATCTGGAGATGGTATTAAGCAGCTTTGTCATATAGCAAAAAACTTGACAGCAGTTTCAAATCGTTTTTTGGATTACTCAAAGAGTATTTTTTTTCGCGTGTAGACTTTCCTATGGAACGATGCTATAATAACACTGGATTTTTGTCCCATATTGCAGAAATTTTCTTGTTTGATAAGTACATTTATGAGCATCCCATAATACCTGCTGCTTTGGGATAGACATACTTTGTGCGTCAAGATATATTTTATAAGGAGAAAAGGGACCAAGAAGAATAAAATAATAATAGCCCCAGGAGGAAACTATGGAAAATAAGAAGAAAATTATACTGACTGGAGACCGGCCTACAGGAAAGCTTCATGTAGGGCATTATGTAGGCTCCTTAAAGGGGAGAGTAGAACTACAAGAGTCTGGTAAGTATGATGATATTTTTATCATGATTGCAGATGCCCAGGCATTGACTGACAATGCAGATAATCCAGAGAAAGTAAGACAGAATATTATTGAAGTGGCTTTGGACTATCTTTCCTGCGGTTTAGACCCTGAAAAATCTACTTTGTTTATCCAGTCTCAGATTCCAGAGCTGACAGAACTGACTTTTTATTATATGAATTTGGTGACAGTGTCCAGACTTCAGAGGAATCCTACTGTGAAGAATGAGATTAAGCTGCGCAACTTTGAAGCTAGCATTCCTGTTGGCTTTTTTGCGTATCCCATCAGCCAGGCTGCAGATATTACAGCATTTAAAGCTACAACAGTTCCAGTAGGGGAGGACCAGCTTCCTATGATTGAGCAGACTAGGGAGATTGTCAGGAGCTTTAACCATATCTATGGAGAAGCATTAGTAGAGCCAGATGGATTGCTGCCCAATAATAAAGCATGTCTGCGTCTTCCAGGTATTGACGGCAAGGCCAAGATGAGTAAGTCACTAAACAACTGTGTTTACTTGTCTGACCCAGAAGATGAAGTAAAGAAAAAGATTATGAGCATGTTTACAGACCCTAATCATATTCATGTTCAGGACCCAGGCTGTGTAGAAGGTAATCCGGTATTTATCTATTTGGATGCTTTCTGTAAAGAGGAGCATTTTGCTAAATTTTGGCCAGAATATAAGAATCTCGAGGAAGTTAAAGCCCATTACACTAGAGGAGGTTTAGGAGATATCAAGGTTAAGAGATTTTTAAATGAGGTGATTCAATCAGAGCTGGCACCTATTCGGGCACGGAGAAAAGAATATGAGAGAAATATCCCCGAAGTTTACCGGATATTGAAAGAAGGAAGCATCCGTGCACAGAAAGTAGCAGCTCAGACTTTAGCAGATGTAAAAGCTGCTATGAAGATTAACTATTTTGATGATGAAGAACTGATTCAGAGCCAGGCTGAACGCTTTGGAGAGGACAAATAGTGAGGAATTGTCTGATGAAATCAGGGAAAGGCACATTATGAAAAAGTGGAAAAAATTTACAGGGCTGACCCTGACAATATGCCTTCTTGCAGGATTTCCGGCTTATGCTACCCAAATTGGACCATCAGGGACTACATCAGGTGTGAATCAAGGCCCATCCGCAGGAAACTCTGGCACTACAGCAATCGGCCCAGACAGTTCTTCTGGGACCACAGGAACGGGAGCACCATCAGGAAATTCGTCCAACACTACAGGAACAACCTCTGTTACGAAACCAGTCATTCAGGCTGAGGGAGCTGTGGTTATCGATGCTGCAACCGGAAATATTCTTTATGGAAAAAATGAAAGAACCCACTTTTATCCGGCAAGCACCACAAAACTTATGACAGCAATGCTAGTATTAGAACGGGCAAGTCTGGGAGAAACCGTTACATTTTCAAAAACTGCTACCACCAATTTAGAATCTGGAGCAGTTTCTTTGAATTTGACAGAAGGCGATCAGTTGACTGTGGAACAATGCCTTTATGGTCTGCTTTTAAAGTCTGCCAATGAAATAGGCAATGCTTTGGCAGAGCATGTGGCAGGAAGTGTAAGTGGTTTTGCAGAATTGATGAACCAAAAAGCCGCAGCCTTGGGCTGTACAGGGACACACTTTACAAATCCCCATGGACTTAATGATAGCAATCATTACACTACTGCATATGATATGGCTTTGATTGCAAGGGCAGCCTTCCAAAATCAAACCTTGTGCAATATTAATACTACTACCAGTTATAAGTTTCCAGCAACAAAGAAGGAGGCCGCCAGAACAATTACCATAGGGCATAAAATGATGTATCCTTCTGATTCTAGATATTACCAAGGAATTATTGGGGGTAAGACAGGTTATACTTCTTTGGCAGGAAATACTTTAGTGACAGGTGTGGAACGAAATGGAGTTCGGATTATTGCAGTTGTGATGAAAAGTAAATCTACCCAATATATAGATACCAAGGCATTACTGGACTATGGATTTGCAGTTTTAGGACAAAATACATCAAATAGTACAACAACCACAAATCCATCAGATCCAGGAGCTGGAAGCAGTACTAATTCTGCACCTACCACAAATCCAACTGTTTCAGGAAATACAGGAACTACCTCACAGGGACCAGGAGTTTCCTCACCATCCCAGACAGTTCCAGGAAATATAGGAAAACCAGATGGCCCAGGAGCAACAGAAAATCCAGGAAATGCTTCCTCTTCCAAGCCCGCCAGTACCAAATATGGATGGGGACAAGATAGCCGAGGATGGTATTACATTAAAAAAGACGGAAAGCGGGCAGTGGGAGAATGGCTGAATATAGACCAGATAGAATACTGGATTGACCCAAATGGCTATATGGCTACTGGATGGAGAGAGTTTACGAACGGAGAGTGGTATTATTTCCGTGAAAGTGGAGCTATGGCTGCTAATTATTGGACTTTAGATAATGGAAAATGGTTCTATTTAGGAAGTAGTGGAGCCATGCTTACCAATGCGAGAACCCCTGACGGCTACTGGGTTGGAGCAGATGGAGTTTGGGTGCAGTAGACAAGGAAAGGAATGGTGACAAATATGAATCAAGGAAATAAAATAAGGACAAGGTATGCCCCCAGCCCTACAGGGAGAATGCATGTAGGGAATTTGAGGACTGCTTTGTATGCCTATTTGATTGCAAAACATGAAAATGGAGATTTTCTGCTGCGCATCGAAGATACAGACCAGGAACGCTATGTAGAAGGAGCGACAGAGATTATTTACCGAACCTTGGAGAAAACGGGACTTATCCATGATGAAGGACCTGATAAAGATGGAGGAGTGGGCCCTTATGTTCAGAGTCAGCGCCAGGCAGCAGGTATCTATTTAGAATATGCCAAGAAACTGATAGAAAAAGGGGAAGCTTACTACTGTTTTTGTACTCAGGAACGGTTAAACTCTTTAAAGACCACAGTAAATGGCGAAGAAATCATGGCCTATGATAAACATTGCTTGCATTTATCTCTAGAAGAAGTGCAAGCTAATCTGGCAGCAGGTGTTCCCTATGTGATTCGCCAGAATAATCCGACAGAGGGGAGTACTACATTCCATGATGAGATTTATGGGGATATTACGGTAGATAATTCTGAATTAGATGATATGGTGCTCATCAAATCTGATGGATATCCCACCTATAATTTTGCCAATGTAGTGGACGACCATCTTATGGGAATCACTCATGTGGTAAGAGGTAACGAATATTTATCTTCATCTCCTAAGTACAATCGTCTCTACGAAGCATTTGGCTGGGAAGTGCCGATTTATGTCCATTGTCCTTTGATTACCAATGAAGAGCATAAAAAGCTGAGCAAGCGCAGCGGTCATTCTTCCTATGAAGATTTAATTGAGCAGGGCTTTGTCTCTGAAGCTGTAGTAAACTATGTGGCGCTTTTAGGCTGGTCCCCAGAAGATAACAGAGAGATTTTTTCATTGAAAGAGCTGGTAGAGCTCTTTGATTATCATCATATGAGCAAATCTCCGGCTGTATTTGATATGACAAAACTGAAATGGATGAATGGGGAATATTTAAAGGCCATGGACTTTAACTGTTTCTATGATATGGCAGAACCATATATGAGACAAGTAGTTAAAAAGGACTTAGATTTGAGGAAAATTGCGGCTATGGTAAAAACCAGAATTGAAGTTTTCCCTGATATTGCAGCTCATATTGATTTCTTTGAGGAATTGCCTGAATATAGTACAGAAATGTATATTCACAAAAAAATGAAAACAACAAAAGAGTCATCTTTGGAAGTATTGCAAGAAGTTCTTCCACTTTTGCAAGCTCAGGAAGATTACAGCAATGACAGCTTGTATGAGACTCTTTCCAAATATGTATCAAAAAAGGGATGCAAGACAGGGTATGTGATGTGGCCAATACGAACCGCTGTATCTGGCAAACAGATGACTCCTGCTGGAGCGACAGAAATCATGGAGGTTCTTGGAAAAGAGGAATCTTTAAGCAGAATCAAGAAGGGTATCTCACTGCTAAGCCAGGAGGAAGTATAATTCATGGCATTTAACCAGTCTCAGGAGGAGGCCATCCATCACGAAAATGGTCCTATGATGGTTCTTGCAGGGCCAGGCTCTGGAAAAACAACCGTGATTACTCATAGGACAAAATATTTAATCGAAGAGTGCAATATTGACCCCTCTCATATTTTGGTTATCACTTTTACCAGAGCAGCAGCCAGGGAGATGCAAGAACGATTTCGCATTTTAATGCAGGGAATGAATACAAGAGTTACTTTCGGAACCTTCCATTCTGTATTTTTTACGATTTTAAAATATGCCTATCAATACCAGGCTTCTGATATTGTGCGGGAGGAACAGAAAAACCACTTTATCCGTGAATTGATTGAACAATATCAATTGGATATTGAGGATATCCACGAATTTGTTCCATCAATCCTTGGAGAAATCAGCTTTGTAAAAAGCGAAATGATGAGTTTAGATCATTATTATTCTCAAAACTGTTCAGAGGAAGTTTTTAAGAAGCTGTACCAAGGATATGAGGAACGCCTTCAAAAAGCAAGACTCTTAGATTTTGATGATATGTTGGTTATGTGTTGGGAGCTCTTTTGTCAGAGAAAGGATATCTTGAAAGCATGGCAAGAAAAATTCCGCTATATTTTGATTGATGAATTTCAGGATATCAATAAGGTCCAATATCAGATTGTACAGATGATGGCATTGCCATACAACAATTTATTTATTGTAGGAGATGACGACCAGTCTGTGTATCGATTCCGCGGAGCAAAACCAGAGATTATGCTGGGATTTACCAAGGATTATCCAGAGTCCAAGACAATACTTTTAGGAACCAATTACCGTTCAACAAAAGAGATTGTGAATACTGCCTGTCTTTTGATAGACCAAAATCAAAAACGATATAAAAAGAAACTGACTGCTGCGAAAGGAACAGGAAAGCCAGTTATTACCTGCATGAGCAACAATCCTTTGGAAGAAACTCTCCGAATTGTAAAGGAGATTCAAGATTATGTCCACGCAGGTTATCAACTGGAGGATATAGCTATCCTATATCGGACCAACTTAAATCCTCGCCTGATGATAGAAAAGCTTATGGAATACAATATTCCATTTACCATGAAGGATTCTCTTCCAAATCTTTATGAGCATTGGATTTCTCAAAATGTGCTTGCCTATATCAAGGCTGCACAGGGAAATTTAAAACGCAGCAACTTATTACAGATTATTAACCGCCCTAACCGCTATATTAGCCGAGATGCTTTGGACACAGTAAATGTCTCTTGGAACCAGGTAAAATCCTTTTATCAGGATAAAGGCTGGATGGTGGAACGAGTAGAACAGTTGGAGTATGATTTGCTGATGCTCAAAGATATGGCTCCTGTAGCTGCAGTCAATTATATCAGAAAAGCGATTGGCTATGATGATTATCTAAAAGAGTATGCTATGTTTCGCCGTATGAAGGCAGAAGAACTTTTGGAAACCTTGGAGCAGCTTAAAGAGAGTGCTGCTGGATTCAAGAGCATGGAAGCATGGTTTGCTCATATGGAGGAGTATAAAAGGAGATTAAAAGAACAGGCACAAGTCCAAAAGGCTCCTACACAGGGAATCTCTTTGATGACTATGCACAGTTCCAAAGGTCTAGAATTTAAAATCGTGTACATATTGGATGCCAATGAAGGAATTACTCCTCACAAAAAGGCAGTGCTGGATGTAGATATGGAAGAAGAAAGACGAATGTTTTATGTGGCTATGACCAGGGCAAAGGAACGACTTCATGTATGCTATGTAAAAGAACGATATAGAAAAAAGCAGGAAAAATCCCGTTTTATTGAGGAATATCTGGGGAAGGAGATAATCAAAAATGGAAGACAAGGAGAAGTTAAAAGACATTAATCAACTCTCCAAGAGTTGTGTCCATATCTATTGCGGAGATGGAAAGGGAAAGACTACTGCAGCTTTAGGGTTAGCTGTCAGAGCTGCTGGCAGAGGAAAGAAGGTTATGATTGTCCGATTTCTGAAAAATAACGACTCTGGCGAAGTATCCATTCTTAACAATATTCCCAATATTCTGGTAAAACCATGTAAAAAAACTTATGGTTTCTTTTTTCAGATGACCAAAAATCAGAAGAAAGAGGCAAAGCAGTACTACCAAGCTTTGTTCCACGAAGCCTGGAATCAGGTAATAGAAGATGAATATGATCTTCTAGTTTTAGATGAGATAATGGCTGCATGTAACTATGGGCTGGTTTCAGAAGAAGAGGTAATAAGCTGTCTTTGCAGGCGACCTTTTTTCTTGGAAGTGGTAATGACTGGAAGAAATCCTTCTCATGAGCTTTTGGAAATGGCAGATTATATATCAGAGATTCAAAAACGTAAGCATCCTTATGACAGAGGACTTTCGGCTAGAGAAGGGATTGAATATTAAATGTAGATTTCGTTTTTGCTGTAGCAAGGATAAAAAATATAGGAAAAAGAAAGGATTAAATAATGGAAAAAAATGATATGGAATCTCAAGAGGAGATGACAGTCACCCTCACCATGGATGATGGCAGTGAGGTAGAATGTGTTGTTCTGACTATATTTGAGGCTGGAGAAAGAGATTATATTGCCCTTCTTCCAATGGATGGAGCTGAAGCTGAAGAAGGAGAGGTTTATCTATATCGATATTATGAGCCAGAGGGTGGAGAACCAACATTGGATAATATCGAAAATGACGAGGAATACGAAATTGTAGCTGATGCATTTGACGAGCTGCTTGATGAACAAGAATATGATGAGCTTATTGGAGAGGATGAGTTGGAAAATCTGGAGTAATATCTGTTGAAGTTATCCCTCAATTTACAGAAATTTGTTGTATGATTCCTGAGAAGTTATTAACTGTCAGTTGGGGCTGTTGTAAAATAATAGATTTTTACCATATACAGGATGGATATTTGGAATATCACATCTATATACTGTAGACTCATAGTATTTTGCAACAGCCCCAGTATTCCCTCTAGCTGTATCGAAAGCGTCAATTTCTATCTGTAAAATAATCATGGATTTTTTGATAATATTCCTTTGTCACCTGGGTCAATTCAAATCTCCACTGCTGCTCTTCTAAATCAAAATAACTTTTTGCCTCAGCACAAAAATTATTTTTTAATGTAAAATAATAGAAGGTTTCTTTCCCATTCTGTTTTATCTGTAATTTTTTGTCTTCTTTTCTCAGAGGATTTTCTCCTGCTAGAGCATACCATACATGTTCAATCTGCTCATTAATCCAGTTAGCAGTTTTATGTAAAAGCAGCTTTTTTAGAGCTTGGTCATTGATATGATTTTCTGTCATCTGGTTACACTTCTTTCCTTTGTACTACAACAGACCTTTAAAATCTACACGAGCAAAATCATAAAATTTGATGTAATAGAAAACAAAAAGGAAGCCTTATCTCAGACTTCCTGTAATGACCAATCCGGGAATCGAACCCGGGATTACGCCGTGAGAGGGCGTCGTCTTAACCTCTTGACCAATTGGCC
>DEPC01000036.1:0-169 GCA_002358555.1 Hungatella sp. UBA3402
TAATCCATGATAATTCCCCCTGTAAATTTTCTATTCTCATATCATAAGGATTATTTTGGTTTCCGTCAATAGCTTTTTGAATAAATATACATAAACTATGAATTTTTAGTATTTTTATAATCCTTTACTTTGGTATTTGGCAATTAACTTAACTAGCACAACAAGTTAA
>DEPC01000036.1:564-13068 GCA_002358555.1 Hungatella sp. UBA3402
TCTGCCGTGAGTATTGTGCCAGCAGCAAAGAGGCATATTTCTTTATGCGACTGTGTACATCATGTTATACTGTGCGGCAGATTTATCTGGCCCTCAGTATAATCTCTTTCCGCTATTTTCCACCATTCTATACAGCTCTGATGCCATTTTTCTTCCGAAACTTCATACTGTTTCTTTAACTTGTGGTATTCCTCCTCTTTGTTCCAAGTCTCCCCTCTCCAAAATCCCTCTGATTCCTGCCATTCTTCCAGCATATCTTTCATAACCTCATACAAGCCTTTCACCTGGCAGTTTGCCTGGTTCATTCGTTCTTTGGCCAAGCGTAGCTTCCAATCAAAATATGCCTCCTCCTCTGGAATCTCCCGAAGCTGGTGTCTCTCTGCTTTTGGGACTGCTCTTATTCCTGCAATCAATGCCTGTTCTTCTGCTTGAATCTGAGCTTGCAGGCTTTCTCCATTTGCCGCCTTCTTTTTTCGTTCCAGATAATGTTCATATCCAAAGGGATAGTACATAACCGCCTGATTTTCCAATGTCACCACTGCATCTGCTACCTGCCTGATAAAATATCGGTCATGAGATACAAATAAAATGGTTCCTGTGTAAGCCCGAAATGCAGACTCCAGGGTTTCTTTTGCCTGGACATCCATATGATTGGTTGGTTCGTCCAGTATCAGAAAATTAGGTCTTGTCTGCAAAAGCTCTGCAAGTACAAGTCTTGCCTTCTCTCCTCCTGACAGATTTTTCACCTGCTTTGCTGCTTCGCGACCACCGAACAGATAATTTCCTAAAATTGTCCGAACCTCTTTTTCTGTCAAAGCAGGAAATAATTCATGAAAATGCTCTGCCACTGTCTTTTCCGAATCAATCTCTGCCGAATGTTGGTCAAAATATCCTATGACAATACGATTTCCTAAAGAGATGGTTCCCTTTAAAGGTTCTACAAGACCTGCTATAGTCTTTAAAAACGTAGTTTTTCCAACTCCATTTGGCCCCAGTATACCAATCTTTTGACCTTTGCGAATCCTTATGGTAATCTCAAACAGCAAACTATCATATCCAATCTTGAGATTCTTTGTTTCCAGAACCCATTTGCTTCCTGCAATTTCTGGATTTATTTCTCCGGTAAATATATGGGCTCTATCTTCCTTTGGTGCCTGAATCTTTGTCATCCTCTCAATAGCCTTTTTCTTTGACCTTGCAAACGATGCCTTGGCAGGCTTATGCTTAAATCGTTCGATTACTTGGTTTAAACGGCTTATCTCTTCTTGCTGTCGCTGATATGCCTTTTTCTGAAGCTGGATATTTTTTAGTTTTTCCTGTCTATAATATGTGTAATTTCCTGAATATTTAACTAATTTTTTATCTTCTAATTCATACACTATCTCAGCTACCTGGTCCAGGAAAAATCGGTCATGAGATACCATGATTACTGCGTTGCTATAACTTTTTAAGTAAGTCTCCAGCCATTCTACAGTTTCCATATCCAGATGGTTTGTAGGCTCGTCCAGAAGAAGGATATCCGGCTTCTCAAGCAACAGACGAATCAACGCGATTTTTGTCTGCTCTCCGCCGGAAAACTCGGAAAGCTTTTTCTTTTTCTCCTCCCTTTTAAATCCAAAGCCTGTAAATAGTTTGTCATATTCTGTCTCATACACAAACCGTTCTGTCTCGTACTCATCATTCCAGACTTCCAGCAATTCTTCCTCTACGGTCCGTGACAAATCCTCCAAAGCTTTTTGCCCTAACATTCCAATAGTCAGCTTTCTGGAATAAAAAACTCCGGCTCCCTGCCGTTTATCATCTCTGTCTAATTCCAATTTCCCTGCAATGAGCCTTAAAAGAGTAGTCTTTCCTGCCCCATTTATCCCTGTAATGGCAATTTTTTCATTTCCTTTAATTTCAAAATCAATATGGGACAGCACCAATGTTCCACCCAGAGACACTGTGCCGTCCATAATCTGATATAACATTTCTTTAATCCTTTTACTAAAATCATCTGATGGTTGCTTTTACTGTTTCGTTTTAGCTTATTTTATAAATATTTCTTTTAACTTTTCTTTAAGCTCCATTTCCATTTCTTCTACAGAATAATTCTCAAGATTTAACTTTTTTCCATTGATATAGATAGTAGGAATTACTTTCACACAAAGTTCCTGCTTGGAATAGCGGACAGCCTCCTTCTCTTCGACTCCATAGATTCCATCTTCTAATGCCTGCCTAAAATCTTCTTTATCAAGTCCTGTAGCTACTGCCAGCTCACATAAAATTTCTAAATTTCCGATGTCTTTTTCATCAATAAAGTAAGCCCGATAAATTTTATCTGCGTATTCCTCCCCTTTTCCTTGCTCTTTAGCATAGAAATATCCTTCAAATGCCATTCTGGTATAGGGTCTTGGGCATACATCAGGAGGAAGCTTCATATCCAACCCCAATTCTTTACAAGGCTTCACTAGTACTTGATAGTGAGCCTTTCTGTTCTCGTCATGGCAGGTATCTACTCTTGGATTTGGCTCCTCTGTCAATTCCATGGGCTGCAAGGCAATCCTTGCCTCAACTCCTAATTTTTCAAGCCCTAGTTTTAAAGCTTCCTTTGCCACTAGGCAATAAGGACATACAAAATCTGTAACAAATAAAATATCTAACATGTCAAACCTCCCTTTTCTGGCTTTCCTTTAAGGGATGTTTGAAAAATACTTTTTGCCAGATATATACACAATTTTTAAGAAATTTGTGCCAAATCAAGGAGTGTAACAGACTGTGTCAATGGAATTCGGTACAAATACCATACAAAGAAGAGTGTATAAATGGCAGAAATAATTTTTCAAACATACTCTAGTTCATAATATTCTTTTTTTATCTCTTTATTGTATCAATCAAATTTCTTAAATGCAAGGGAATCAAAGTTTTCATTGATTCTTTTTCTGTTTTCCTCTATACTAAAATGTGTTTAAATCTTAAAAGAAATTCTATATTACAAAAAATATATCAAAGTATAAAGTTTTATTTTCATAGCGAATATACTTAGATTTATGAGGAGGAATAGTTATGTACAGCTTCACTAATGATTACAGCGAGGGAGCACATCCCAGGATACTTCAAGCAATGTTAGAAGCTAACCTTGTCCAAAATACAGGTTACAGCCTGGATACCCATACAAATCATGCGATTCAGTTGATTCGAGATGAGATTCAATCTCCAAATGCACAAATCCATATGATTTCAGGTGGCACCCAAACTAATCTCATCACCATTGCAGCAGCACTTCGCCCCTACCAGGCAGTCATCTCTGCTTCCACTGGACATATCAATGTCCATGAAACTGGTGCGATTGAGGCTACTGGACATAAGGTTCTTGCCGTGCAGACTCCCGATGGAAAACTGACACCAGCTTTCATACAACAAGCACTTGAGTTTCATACAGATGAACATATGGTGCAGCCCAAAATGGTCTATATCTCGAATTCTACGGAAGTTGGCACCCAATATTCTAAGTCGGAGTTGCAAGCACTCTCCCACTTCTGCCGCCTCAATGAGCTTTATCTGTTCATGGATGGAGCTCGCCTTGGTTCCGCCCTCACAAGCCCTGTCAATGACTTGACCTTGGCAGATATCGCTAGTCTGACAGATGTATTTTATATCGGAGGCACTAAAAATGGAGCTTTATTTGGAGAAGCACTTGTGATTTTAAGAGATGAATTAAAACCAGATTTCCGCTTTATGATAAAACAGAAGGGAGCTATGCTCGCAAAAGGCTGGCTATTGGGAATTCAATTTGAAGAACTGTTCCAACATCATTTATTCTATGAATTGGCTTCCCATGCCAATACTATGGCCCAAAAGCTTCGGACAGCTCTGACAGACTGTGGTTATTTTTTTGCTTATAACTCTCAGACCAATCAGCTTTTCCCTATTTTCCCAGATACAGTGATTGAAAAGCTTGCAAAGAATTTCACCTTCAATCTGGGGCAGAGGATTGATGAAACTCATTCCAGTATCCGTCTGGTAACTTCCTGGGCCACTACAGACGAAGGAGTTGAAGAATTTATTCAGACTCTCAAGGCCATAACCGACTAAATATAAATTTACTTTGAAACTTTCATTCCCATCTTGCCTGTGGTTTCAAGGTCAATAACTCTCCGTTTACAGCTATCTGTGTCAGAAACAAAAATCCTCTTTTTGAGCGTAATAAATTAGATTCTTGTAACTGGTTTTAGCAATAGTTGGAAACATAGAGTTATTGGCCCCAAAACCACAGGTCTCTAGGCAATTTCTTTTAATGCGTGACTTTTGGAAACCACTTTCTAACATAATAAATTAATCAGCCAGCCAATATCTTGCCCCATCTTTGGTCCGTTCCATAAATCCATAGATAATCAGATATCTCCTGATAGTCATATAGTCTTCATAAATTGGTTTCAAAATCTGATTCACTTCTTTTTCACTATACTGCCTTCCATGTTCAAACTGTTCCGCTATTTTTCCAAGAATAACAATTTTTTTCTTCTCTTTTGGTGAAAAATCTTTCAACACAAGAGGATGAAAACTGCTGAAAAAAGTATCTAATATATGTTGTCTTTCCTGTTCTGTGGTAAGATATCTATCGTCAATATAATTTGCATTGTTATGGATAGGAACTACCTGTTTTTCTAAAACTATCTCTTCCTCAAAAATCTGTTCATAGACAGCTAGATAAAACTTTGCCTGTTTTGCCTTCTCACGAAATGTAAAGCGCTGCCGACGTATGGTAGCTTCTGTCACATTCTGTTCTTTAGCCATCTCCTTATCTGTCTTTCCCTCTGAAAAAAGTAAAAGCAAGTCCTTCTGGTTTTGAGTTAATGTATTATATTTTGTTTCTGAAGATAGAAGTTGTTGTAAATTTCCACTATGTTCTGCCTTGATATGTTTTGCTACTGCTAACTCAGCCACAAAAAAATTCCCATCAATAGGAAAAACCTGTCCAACAGAAAATTCCTGTTTGCAGTAATTGCAGATATAGACATCCCTTTTTTTATCATACTGATAACCTTTTTTTAATTCTTCTAATGATATTTTTCCATAATCCATAAGAAAACCTCCTTTTTATAAATTTATTATAATATTGTTTATTTTATTTGTCAACGTAATTGTCTCTCTATGTATTCTTCATCCATTTTTTATATCCAGTCTGCCTCATCTCTTGTTTTTTGTCAAAAAACGGCACCTAAACTATTTAGTTTAGATGCATGACGGTTTCCTTTATTTTTTCTTCCCTTGATAATTCTTTTTCTAATCGTTTTTGCAGCTTGTTTTTCCTCTTCTGGTAATAGCCATATATTTCCCTGTCAGGTATCCATATCTGGGCTTCTTCTATCTTAGTAAACACATAGGACAGGATCTTTTCATCCTCCTGTCGGCTTGGAAACCTGCCAGAATCCAGATAATAATTTCTAAATCCCTCATAAAACCATTCCGCAATCTTTGTTTTTTGCCTTTCTTTTAATGCAGAAAATTTTTTGTCTGTCTGAAGGAGCCTTCCATCTACTTTTATATGATTCTTCTGTGACATATTAAAATATCTCCCTTTCTAAAATCATTGATTTTACTTTTTCCATATATTGTTCTATGTCGTTTCTCTTGTCTGGCTATCTTTGAAATTGCAACGCCTTTTCATAAAATTCGATTGCCTCTTCATACTTTCCAAAGCATACCATTATTTGTCCTTTATTAAATAAGATTTCGGGACTCGAGGCATTCCAGTATAATCCATTGTCACACGCCTCAGATGACTTATCATACTGCTGAAGTTCCATATAGGTGCAGGCTTCCGTGAGATAACTTTGGATTAACAGCTTGTGTGTTAAGCACGAAATATCGCCATCAAATATCTTGAGGGGTATTTTGTTGATCCAACTGTTCCACTTTTGGGCATAAAAAAGTACCGCAACCCCGAAGATTACGGTACTTTCAAGCCTTTTGGCATTTTCAATTCACAAGGTATAGTTAGAACTTCCCAGCCTTCGCTGCTTCCTCAACAAAAACAGCAATGCCCTTAAAATCAGCCTTAATCGCTACTTTTGTTACCTTTGTGTTTCCTATTCAGCAAATTTTCTCACTTGCGAGCACATCTCACGGCATTTTCTGCTAACTTATCTGATTAGGTGTGCTTCTTTTTTGATGGACAAATCTCATGTTCTGGATCATACCACAATATATGAAATTTCTCCCCATCACGGATACCAACTATCCGAATCTTATTTTGCAGAGCAAAAGAGAAAATGTAATCAGAAAATTCCTCCAGGCCTTTGGCTTTCAACTGCTCAACAGCTTCTTTTGATAAACCGTCAGGCACAAGGAAATGATGCTTCGATTTGCCGTCATCATGTGTCTGCCGCTTCACTTCTCCCCACGTCATGTTGCTATAATCTATCATTTTCCCCAAGACCTCTTTGTGGTCGAAATCTGCCCTGTTTACATCGAAAGCATAATTTCCTGAACGGTCTATCTTATCAAACATCCAGATGATCTTCTCGCCATCAGTGGAGATTGCGGGCTTTGACTCTTTTACATAATTTTTATCCTTTTTCGCCTTGCCTTTCTTTAATTGTTTTGCCATAGCTACAAACTCCCATAATATTCGCCCATGCTACTTTTTGGAATAACAATCCTGCTCTTCTCCCATTCAGACAAATCTCCCCTTGCATTCTTCCAGGGATCTTCCGCATGAGTCTGCTCCCGCAGGCTGTACGGTTCCATTTTTCCATAGCCGTCGAGGACTACATCTATGGACTCCTTCTCATCATCTGACAGATTGTCCCCATTCCCTTTACAAAAATCCTCTGCCGAAACCAGGAACTTGCCCTGGTGTGCATGAAACAGTTCCGGACACACTGGGCCGTTTGCCCATGCCTCAAAATCTTCCTCAAAAATGGAGTTGCCTGTCCAGGCCAAATGCCATGCCTGTGCATAATAACATAACTTTTGAAGTTTCCAAGTACTTAATGTTCCCAATTTTTGCAAAATATACTTTGCTACATCAAAAACAGTTGCCATGACATATCCTCCTTTTTATTTATTCTCACCTATTTCCCCTTTAACTATATGCAATTTACCCCCTTTTGTCAATAATTTTACTTCTTTTTTCTGCACAAAAGGCACGATACCTCTCCGATACCGTGCCTCCACATACTCATCTTTTTTACAGGAAATTTTCGAGTTATCAGCCCTCTAAGGTTCCCTTCATTTTTTCAAATAATTTCTTTGCTTCTTCTTTTTTCATTATATCTTCGCCTTTCAGTTCTCCCAATTCTTCAAGAAGCTTCTTCATAGACTGACAGGTTTCACACATGCAATACCTCCCACCACAGTCCTTACATGGGGCGTTCATGCCCTCATCTCCCCGAAAATAAGGCTCTAAACTAACTTTTTTCCTTTGTCACTAAGCAGATTGTACACTTCCATTATGTCATCACCTGTGTACTTATTCTCTGCCCTATACACTCCTAGTACAATTCCCCTGTTCATTCCCATCCGCCTTACATCTTCCACAGATAGCTCTTGGGGGTTCATAACCAGTTCTGCCTTTCTGGGGGTTAAATCTTTTCGCCTTACAACGAATTCTGTACTTTCTTTTGCTCGGAAGTAAAAGTCCACCAGATAATCATAGGCTTCCCATGCTCTGCCGGTGTTCAAGGACTTTGCATGAAGGAGAGCGCCTTTTTCAGTCCAGAGGTAGAGAACTCTTGCTGTTTTTCCAACAAGGTTACATTTTGTTACCTTGTTTTTAAACAGTTTCAAATCATCACCTGTTAATGATATATAGTGTTTTCCATCAATAAATCGCCCTCTATTTCTCGTAAAATTTACTTTAATAGTGTCAATAGTTGTTCCATATTCTTCTGCAAGCTGTTTGCTGGTCAGAACTCTGATGCCGTCCTGCTCGATTACCTGTAAATTTTGCATAAAATACCCCTTTCAAAAATGTTCTTGAAAGAAGCTTCCCTGTGTGTTACAATATTCCATACAGGGAAACTTCTCTGTAGCTAAAGATTAGCTGTATCGCTCGCCAAAGTGTAATAGCTAATCTTTTTTAATCTTCGCCTAATTCTTTATCAACGATTTCCTCAAACCATTCAACTTTTGTCTTACCTTGGGATTTAATTTTTTCTTCAAGTGCTTCTATCTTTTCTCTTTTAAGCATCACATTAAATTGTTTCATGGTCTTTCTTCGTTCTCTAAAGTATTCAGCTCTACTTTTGTTAGCCAATTATATCCCTCCTTTGTAGCTAACTACATATGTCAAGTCTTTTACGCAGTTTTTTCAAAAATTTCCCCAGCAACAGAAAAACACCTGCTGCCGCAAGTGCCAAAAAAATTGTTCTATTAGTCATATATCAAATATAATATTTAGAAAAATTGTAGATTTTCCCGTAAGTATAACATACTTTTATAAAAATCGAGAAAGAAGAGCATTTTATGGACAAAAATTATAAGCATATTGACTAATCTAAACGTATATCTATAAATAAAAATACATGTTCTGATTGCTCGAATGAAAATTACTGCACTATGACATTTAATCAAGATGGGGAATGGGCGATTAAATCAAAATTCGGAAACTAGAGTGAAGAATAGAAAATATTTCCATTTACAGATGAATCTATTTTACTAATTTCTGTTATTATGCTTTTCATTCGGAAGATAGGCAAGATATTATCTTTTGCCATATAGTCGCTACATATTTTGTTTATAATTCTTCCATCAATCGTTCCGCCTATATTCAAAAATTTGGGTTTGTAGGCAATACCCCTTTGAATTTTGTAATTTGTTAAATGGCCGACTATTGATGTAATCATATTCGCCCTAGAATCGCGACCAATTATTATAAATGAAGATTCCAGATAAGCTTTTGTTTCCTCGTCCTGCATTATAAAATTAACCATATCAAGGAAATCATCAATAAGATAGTATTTTCTGTTCTCTCCCATATTTGATAGGACGCACGACAGAAACATATCTATGTTTTCCTTTATCCCTGCAAAGCCCATGATGATGTTATCATTAATTTTCAATGTCTTATCATAGTGTTCTGAATACGAACCATCTTCTCCAGCTCTTCCATCACTCATTATAATAGCGTTGGTCGGTGTTGCGTATCCTAATACTAAACTCATTCTACATTTTCCT
Organism: Hungatella sp. UBA3402; assembly: GCA_002358555.1. Classification (GTDB taxonomy): domain Bacteria; phylum Bacillota; class Clostridia; order Lachnospirales; family Lachnospiraceae; genus UBA3402. Next base: position 9,727 of record DEPC01000036.1, read on the forward strand.
TCTTTCATATTTTCTTACAGTATATCACATTATGCCTGTATTATCTACAGAAAAAACACCTGCTGTCGCAAGTGCCAGAAGAATTTGTTCTATTATCTTTTCTCCCTACAACGGATTCTGTACTTTCTTTTGCTCGGAAGTAAAAGTCCACCAGATAATCATAGGCTTCCCATGCTCTGTCTGTGTTCAGGGACTTTGCGTGGAGGAGGGCACCTTTCTCGGTCCAGAGGTAGAGAATACTGACTTTTTTCATGCTATCGCCAATTTAGCGATTTGTTTTAAACCTTCTTAATTCTTCTCCGGCAAGACGTATATAATGTTTTCCCTCTATATACCTGCTTCTGCACAAAAGACACGATACCTTTTCTGATATCGTGCCTCCACATATCTGTTTCCTATTAAATCTGTGCTCCATCATACACATATCCCGTTTCTTCCCAGAACTTTATCGGCGATATGTAGTAATCATATTGTGTGCTGCCCTCTTTCTTGAATGCCACTCCGAATTTCAAAAATCCAAGTATGATGCCTTGGCGGATAAACTGCTGATCCTTTTTCATTACTCTAGCAGCTACCTGTACTGGAACATTTTCACCCGTAAATTCTGGTACTTCTAAATATATTTTATTTCTATCCATTTGTTCATGTCCTCCTTTCTGCCTTCTCCTTTGCTAATGCTACAAGGATATTTCCTTCTTTTCTTCTATGCTCGTTTTCGGTACAGCTCATGTGTACCGTCAAGTATCCTCTTCTTTTCTTCTGATACGGAGAAACCATACCTTGTTAGAAAATCAACTATCCTTTACACTACGACTGCCAACTGCTTATTCAGCAGAGCATCAAATAACTTAAAGCCATAGATAAACCCTTGCATTTCTGCTTCGATTGCCACTCCATAAAGTGCCTCTTCCAGCTTATTACTCTCCTTGACTTTTAACTGTGTTGCTTTCATAACCTCATAGAATGTTTGATACTTCTCCGTCAGCTCCGCAATCTCTCTTCCCTCTACTGCCGGCCCTGTGATAAAATGATTAAATATATTGCAGTATTCCTCATATTCACTTCGCGGCTTTCCTTGCAGAAGAAACCCACCATCCTCATCAGTTCTTATAGTAACTTTCTTTTCCAAATGAAAATGTTCTTGGATTGCTTGGTCTAATCTCTTTATACCATCTGCAACGCTCTGGATTCCGCTACCATATCTTGTGACTAATCCTCGATATTCCCTGCAGGCGTTTTCTGTCATTTCATACATCGGGTACAATTTTCTGTTCTTATGGGAGCAAATAAACGAAGTAAGAAAATACCCTCTCTCCTTTCCATCTGTTTCCTCCGAACACAGGAACTTTGCTATCTGCTTGAATACTGCTGAATGTGGTCTGCCAAGCAAATGTGCCACTTCACGGCTTGTCATAGTCGCTCCCTGTTTTTCTTGCCGCTTTGGGTTATCTGCTTCTGGAACTTTCAAAACAATCTCCACAATATCACTGGCCGACACATTCCCTGCAATATTCTTGATGCAGGCGGCAACCTTTTCCGCATCATTAAAACCGATATTCAATCTCACACCACTCATACTGCACACTCCTTTCCCAGCAACTTCAACAATGGATGCCAGGGTCTTGCTCCACGCATACGGCTGATAATTTTTTCCAGGTCGACCTTCTGCCGATCCACCCATTCGTAATCCTCATACTTTCTAGTGTTTCTTTCATTCACTGGTCTATCATGGAACCCATCTGTAATCTTGAGCCCCTGACACTCTTTTTCCTCTCTAAAGGCCACATACTGTTTATTACCATGGATGCAATACCCAATAATCTGCATACACTCTACCTCCTCATATTGGTTATGAATGGAAATCGGGTACTTAAATTTCGTAATCTCCTTAAATCGACTATCTATCTAGTCAGCAGATCTATTATTACTGTTCTATCTCCTGTAATTTTTCCAGATGTTCCGTCACATGCTGCAAAGCGTATCTTGCATTTTTAGTCAACTGGCGTTGCCAGCATATATTTCTTGGACTCCAACGGAAACCATTACTTTTTAATACCTCCCGTACTTCCGGCTCAGGTTTCCCATCGAAGAAAAGCTGAAGTCTCATATTTTCAGTGTTTTCTACGACCTTAAAAAACTTGTTTTCCGTTTCTAGTGTTCCTTTCTCTTTTGTAGCTCTAAGCTCTTTCAGCCGCCCCTCAATTCGGTGGATATTAGCGTTATTATTTTGGAGAGCATAGGACGGATAACCGACTCTTCCACAGAAATCTGGCGCTCTCAGTTCCTTTATCTGTTCTTCCGTATATCCCATACCTTTCAACAAACCATCCCCTTTTTCCATATCTTTCATCCGGATTGCCTTATTTGCCTCTTTCATCCTGGACTGCATGTCTTTCAGATCTTCCAATTTTTTCTCCAGCTTTTCGATAGCATCCTGGTCCCCAGACAAAATCTGATCCTTTCCGTAGAAAATGCTCTTCATCTTATCGAGTATGCCCTGAATCTCATTGTAAAACTGATGATTTTTCTCCCATGCCTGGTTCTGTTTCTCTTTCTTCCTCACAGGGAAATTCCCAGCTCCGGAAATCATCACAGATGGACACATACACCCAATATGAATATCCCTGTTTATATACTCAGCCATCTTCTTTGAATATCGGTCTGCCATACCATATACTCGGTCTGCCTGGTCCGGTCTGGCTTCTACAATCTTTTTAGCCAATTCATAGGCCCGATCAACATATCTCTTATACTCCGCTGTCTTGCTCCCCTCTTTGTAATCATAGAATGACATCATATTGTTAGCTGTCTTAGCTGCTGCCTCATTGATGCTATAATAAACTTTCTTCATTATGTTATCTCCTATCTTCTACATATCAAATAGCTTCTCTTTATATTCTTAGAGAGAACACTTTATATTTTCTCATTTTTGAATATTCATTGTTTGTTTATTACTCATTTGCGAGAAAATAAGGTAAAAAAATATACCTATCTCCAATCCAACTCTCTAAGCTCCTGTGCTTTCTCTTCATATCCATTACTTTCAAGCAACCAAATATCAAACTGCACTGCTGCATCCTCAAATTCAAATCCGCAATCATTGAGGTTATACACTTCATCAACTACTTCATTAACCATTCGGTTGTTGCCACTTACGACCATAGCTGTTACAATACTATTCACTTTCATCTGGCCTAACCTCCAAGCTGATGAATCCATATCGTAACTATCTCTCTCATTCAAAGCTACTCTGTAATCTTTCATGCTATACATAATTCTTACCTCCAAGTATTTTATTTGGTATTTGGTTATGTATATATTATACTTCGTATTTGCGAGTTT
>DEPC01000241.1 GCA_002358555.1 Hungatella sp. UBA3402
TTGACTTTTAATAGTTGGTCTTTCTAAATAATCCTTCAAATATTTACTGGTAGTATAAAAACTGCCAGTAGGATTAGCTACTGGTAGGAAAAATTTTATATTTTTTCAATTATCTACTTGACAGGGAGCAGTTCACATTTATAAATATATCGCTGTAATTGACTTGTTTTCCTATTATCTGACAAAATTAGTTCTTGTGACAGCTTCTTTTTCTGGCAGACCAAACTGTGTCTTGCCTAAGGAAATACTTTTCATCAAGAATGTCATATTTCTTGCGAGAGTTCTCATAGACTGCAGTCCTTCCGCATCTTCATTGGCCTCTCCCTGCTGTCTTCCATGGATACTGTTCCAGTACTGTCCCGAAGCTACTGGCATTCCACAGATCGTAAAGAACTTATTCAATTCATCAAATGTGGAAGATAGCCCACCTCTTCTTGCTGCCACCACACTTGCCCCTACTTTCATAGTCTTATCAAAATGTGTGCTGTAAAACAGCCTGTCTAAAAATGCGATTAAGGTGGCATTTGCTGATGCATAGTATACTGGACTTCCAATTACGAGACCATCACAGGCTTCAAACTTAGGAGCAGCCTCATTTACCAGGTCATCAAACACACATTTTCCCTTTTCCATGCAGGAATAGCAGGCAATACAACCTCTAATATCTTTATTGCCAACATGCACAATCTCAGTTTCCATACCTTCCTGTTTAAAAATCTTCTCCATCTCTTGAAGCGCAATAAATGTGTTGCCCTTTGAGTGAGGACTTCCGTTAATCATCAATACTTTCATGTTCATTTCCTCCTATTCTTTTATTCCCTTTTTGCAAGACTGTTCTCAACTACATAAAATTTCATGGTCCAGTCAACTAGCTATTTATTTTTTGTTTCAGAAACGGATTTCTTTTTCTTTTTTCATTTTTCTTTTACTTTATCTTTAATTTTAAAGAATAATTCAACTGCCATCTGATTTGCTATTTGTCCTATTTTTCTATTCACCTCTCTTAAAGACTATTATTTTGATATTTCTAAATTGTATGCTTGTTTTTGACATTCCCAATAGCTAAAGCAAGGGAGCTTACATTCTTAACAGGTACATAATTCTGAAAAGGGAGTTTTTTTATTACATACTTTGTTTTCTATATCTTTTTTCTATTTTAAGCGTATAAACTGCCATAAGCAGAATCGACTCAGCCATCACCCCTACAATCGATATCAAAATCCAGATGCTATTTTCTAAAAGAATCGGTATTCCAAGAAGAATCAAACCTCCCCCATATAGACACCATAATTTCCCCATTGCCCGATTGTAGGACTTTATATCTTCTATTGGTGCAGTTTTTGCGTTGGCCCAAAATCCGGTTGCTTTTTTGGCTTTAAAACAGGACAACCCATTTCCAATAAACAAAATTCCTACCATCAGCCATATTACAAAACCAATTATTTTTCCCTCTGTCATATGCCCTACCTCATATTTCTTTTTCATAGTTTCAGCAAAAAATTTTCCTCTTTTAAACTGATAGGAGCATATCAAGAATCCTCTTTAGCAGTAATTTCTGTAACCTCTATTCCCAAAAATTCTCCAAAACTGCTGAGAGCTTCCTCGAATTTCTGCTTATCCCATTCCTGATCCCCTAAAGCTACAAATTTTCCAGAAGCAGAGACAATTCCCTGTTCATGAGGAGAAAATGTGACTGCCCCCCAATACTTGCCTTCATATACATAAAAATACAAAACTTCTTCTGCTAACTTATCATCAAGAAAATAATCTTCTCCTGTGACCATGCTTACAGCGGCCAATGCATCTGTCCCATTGCTGGCAGTAATCATTACTGGAATAGAGTCAACAAGACGATGATGAAAATCTAACTGTAATTCTTCTGATAGCTCCTCAAAAGAAATATCCATATCCCCATAAAGCTCTTGAAAAGAATCCATATCTTTTAATGATATCTTTACCTCATAGACAGTCTTTGGCTCTAAATAATCACCATTGCCTATTTCTTTCAATATTTCCAATACTTCTGGAGAGGTTGTCATGATTTGGCTGTAAGCATCAGATTCTGCTATAGAATCTAGCTTCTGTATCAGAGCAATCCCTTTATCATAAAGACTTACTTCTCTTATGGGTTCCTGTCCACTTCCTGAACATCCACTTACTATTGTAGCAGCTAAAAAAATTGCTGCCCATGTTTTAACCTTATTTTTTCTCATATATTCTCCTATCCAATGTTACAGCAAGCAAAATAACAGTTAACCTATTGTTTAATGCCAAAAATCTTTAAAAATTTTTTTCTTAATTTTGAACAGGTTCTTGACATACCCCTATAAATAATGGACAACCATGATTTTCAATTAGAAAAATAAATGGTCTATCCAAAATCATGCTAATCTTATTTTGGGGCATCAAGACACCACCAGCACAAAGTGCTATCTCCGTAAATGCAGTTGCCTCGATACCATTCTCATTGACTCCCACATGAGTTTCCTGGCTTACCATATCAAACCATGCCTGAGTTTCTGTCATAATGCTGAAATCTGCTTTTTCTTTGGAAAATGCATCGGTCACTCCAAAGGATTTGAGCATCTCTTCTAATCGGAAGTTGCTCCCATAAGAGAACTTTGGTATCTTCCATTCCACCTCTCCGATAGAATCCATTTGCTTGAGCATTTCTTTTAAATAATCTGGTGACTGAAGAAATTCATGGACATCAAATCCTTTATCGGGCAATAAAAATACCACATTTCCATTTTTAGTTTCCAAAGTAGATATCGTATAATTATCTCCCCGCTTATAATTGGAATATGTATTACGCCCCATAAAATCACAGGTAATTTCTGTCCCATCAGATCTGGTAAATGGACTCTCTTTGGTATCTTCTTTCTGAAATTTGTCTATCCATTCATCATAATAATATATCGTATTCATGATAGATAGAACTGTCTGGTCATCTAACTCAATAGATGGTTCTATCAGCCCTCCTGTATGCTCCTTCACCCACCGCCCCATAGATTTCTTTGTTTCTTCCAGAGAAAAATCTCCTTTATAAACCTCAGCAAAATAAAATTCTTGAGTCTGGTCAAGAAATGGTTGTTTCATTTCTATTTTCTGATTAGCCCATAGCGAAGAAGCTATCTGTAACTGGTATCCATCTGTGATATCATAAAAGACATCATAAGCTTGTCTACAGGATTGAGCCAAATCGTTCTCTTCCTCAAATTCCAACAGTTTAAGAATCTGAGCCTTTGTCTCTCCTTCTGCTCCCCCTGCTGCCATAGAAAGAGCAAAATAAAGGCTTATAGGGGAATACGTAGCATTTCCTTTTTCATCTTTTAATAGTTGACTCGCAGTCTTACAGGAAAACTCTTCTGTTGCTTTACAAAATTCTTCTCCAAGCTGTCTGTGCATCCTATCCTTCCACTTTTCTTCCTCTGTAGCATACTCCCTGGCCGGATACTGTGGCATAGCCAGATTCTTAGGAGGCTGACTAGCAACTGTTTCCTCTGGTTTAAATATTTGAGAAGTTTCCACTGTCTGTATAGTATCTTTCCCTTCTGCCCTGCATCCAGTCAAACTTGCTGCCAGCATCACCAAAAGAATTCCCTGCCAACCTTGATATCCTATTTTATTCATAAGTTTTTCTCCTTGCAGCTTTTCATAGTTCTTTTTAGAGTATACTACATTTACCTCAAGAATACTTTAATTTTTATCTATCATTTTCTTAATTGTCATTAACTGGTTGTGCTAGAGCAGAAGTAACGCACGGAAAAAGGTTACTTCCCGTCCTGTGACAACCAATAGGATTTAATAACCATACTTCCAGTGTTACTGGCTCCGAAGCCGCAGGGCTGTGGGGTATCTGGTTTGCTGCGTTACTTCTGTCTGCAACTTTTACCTACAACTCAACCTATAAATACTCTTTCAGCCTCTCCACATTTTTTTCTTCAAATTCCTGCAAATGTTTCATCAGCTTTATCACTTCTCTATCTGCTTCTCCTTCAAATTCATGGATTTTTTTCTGGGCATCAATAATGCCCATATTGCTTCCCTGAATTAGCATCTGGGCTACATGAGAGGAGGAGGAATCTACCATCATCTTTATGTCAATCATTAAATATGTCATAATTTTTTCCATGGCATTGATTCCTTTTTCATCATATCCTGCACTGTTGAGCCTTTTTCCTGCTTCTTGGTGAATCTGCTGGTATTCTTTTAACTGGGCATTAAGTCCATCTTTAAATGTTCCTTCTTTTACCATTGGCAAGATTTCTTTGAGAGAATTCACCCCCATCTGGGAGTTCTGATAAATAAAATTCAATAACTGTGCATCAGCATTTCCATTCATACAGTTTCCTCTTCTTTCCTTTTAGTATGAATTTAGTATGATGGAAACCTCGGATTTCTATTCATGATTCTTCAGATACCATATTTCCTAAAAATTTAAGCCCAAATACTACACCTAACATCAGCAGAATTCCTATTGGAAGGGCAATCCATGCAGTCTGTACAAATCCTGCTATAATATAAGTAATAAAAGATACCACTGCTGCAGTAACTGCATAGGGAAGCTGAGTAGTTACATGATTGACATGTTCACATTGGGCTCCTGCAGAAGCCATGATTGTAGTGTCCGAAATTGGAGAACAGTGGTCTCCGCAAACTGCCCCTGCCATGCAGGCAGAGATAGAAATAATCATCATCTGTGGATTGCTGTTCTCAAATACTGCCACCACAATAGGAATAAGAATGCCAAAAGTTCCCCAGGAGGTTCCTGTCGCAAAAGCCAGCAGACATCCCACCACAAAAATAATCGCTGGAAGGAAATTTAAAAATCCCCTGGCACTGGCCTTTACCACACCTGCCACATATACATCTGCTCCTAAACTGTCAGTCATTCCCTTTAAAGACCAGGCAAAAGTTAGGATTAGGATAGCTGGAACCATAGCTTTAAATCCTTCTGGAATGCTTGCCATACAGTCTGAGAATTTAAGTACCCGCCGAATCTGATAAAATCCGATGGTAATTATCAGTCCAAAGAAACTTCCAAATGTCAAACCCAAAGAAGCATCAGATTCTGAAAATGCAGTGACAAAGTCGGTTCCCGAGAAAAATCCGCCGGTATAGAGCATCCCCATAACACAACAGAATATAAGAGAAGCAATAGGAACAATTAAGTCAATCACTTTTCCTTTTGCTTCTGACAATTCCTCCTTGGCAAGACCATAAGGGCGACCTGGAGTTGTATAGAGGTCTCCATGCACAGCATTGGTTTCATGTTTTTTCATGGAGCCAAATTCTACTTTCATAAGTACCATACTAATCATCATCACAATGGTTAAAATTGCATAAAAATTATAAGGAATTGCACGCATGAAAATAGAAAATCCGTCCTCTCCCTCCACAAAACCTGTGACAGCTGCAGCCCAGGAGGAAATAGGCGCAATGATACACACTGGTGCTGCAGTGGCATCTATCAAATAGGAAAGTTTTGCTCTGGATACCTTAAATTTATCGGTTACTGGTCTCATTACACTTCCTACAGTAAGGCAGTTAAAATAATCGTCAATAAAAATTAGCACCCCCAACAGCACTGTCATTAGCTGGGCACCTACTCGGCTTTTAATCTTGCTGGCAGCATACTGTCCAAAGGCAACAGAACCTCCAGCCTTGTTCATCAAGCTTACCATAGCTCCCAAAATAACCAAAAACACTAAAATTCCCACATTATAGCTGTTAGACAATGCCCCAATGATTCCATTTTCAAAGATATGGGTAATTGTTCCTTCAAAATTAAAATCCGAATATAACAGACCGCCCATCAAAATCCCTACAAATAAGGAACTGTAAACCTCCTTTGTAAGTAGTGCAAGCCCGATTGCTACAACAGGTGGAAGCAATGCCCAAAAGGTTGCATAGACCGTTGATGTATACACCCTGTCTTCTGCCGCCAACACGGTCATAGAACACAGAAGTACCATTACACAAACCAGACCAAGGGTAAGAAATACCTTTTTTTTCGTGGGGTACATATTTGTTTTCTCCTTTTCTCTTATTTTTTGACAAAATCTTTTTATTTCTTTTCCATAAAAAACACCACAAACGACAGTCCCTACATGGAAACGCGCTTGTGGTGTGAGTTTCATAAAACCATAATAACCAGACAACACAGATAGCGCTCCACATTTGTGACAGTATGCCGCATATTCTACGGCATCCCAGAGTTTTAGGTTCGGACCGAGCTAAAACCCTTCGGCAAAATCCCCTTTCTTAAGAAACGGTGGTCCAACCTTTGTTCCCTAATACTTTTGAATTTCGCGCCTCTATCATGTTTACATCCCTGCTTTCTTAGCAGAAACCGTATGATTGTGGTTGTTTTTTATTTTTCCTATTCTATCACGACTTTATCAAAAAGGAAAGAGCTAATTTTTAAATATGTTCTTCTTATTCTTCCTCACCAGCCTTAAAATTATAGATGGGCTTAATTACCTTTTCAATCTCTACAGTCTCTCCAATATTTTCTATAATATCCTGCATTCCTTTATAAGCCATAGGACATTCATCTAATGTCTGAGCATTGACGGATGTCGTGAAAATACCTTTCATCTCTTTTTTAAATTGAGATACTGTGTAAGAGTTTTTTGCCTTTTTTCTAGACATCAACCTTCCTGCTCCATGGGGAGCTGAGAAATTCCAATCTTCATTTCCTTTTCCTATGCAAATCAGAGAACCATCCCTCATATTAATGGGAATCAACAGCTTCTCTCCTTTTTGGGCAGAAACTGCTCCTTTTCGCAGAATCATGGCATCGGTATCAATATAATTGTGAATCGTGGTGAATTCTTCTTCCACCTTCAATTTCATACCTCGAATCAGCTCATCCATCATAGCTTTTCGATTGAGCATGGCAAATCTTTGGACTATTTTCATATCATGGATATAATCTTCCATCAATTTTCCTTTACAGTAAGCCAAATCTTTGGGAATATCCGTCTGAATCTGGGCCTTCAGAGTCTGTATTGCTTTTTCAATCTCCTTATCTTTCCCAGCCTTTTTATAATCTTGAATCAATTTCTTGATATCTTTTTTAGAATTTCCATTAAGGGCCTGGTATGCCTCCTCTTGATAAAAGTTTGCCACCTCCAACCCCAAATGGCGGGAACCAGAATGTATCACTACATATAAAACTCCCTCTTCATCCTGGTCCACTTCAATAAAATGGTTTCCTCCACCTAAGGTTCCCAGAGACATCTGCGCTCTATGAATATTGACAAATCCTCCTTCTGCACATCGCAGCTTAGTTAAGTCAATCTCTGCATTCAGCTTATGAGGCTCCTTGCGTATCTCAAACCCAGATGGAATTGTTCTGTAAATCAACTTATCCAGCTTTTCCAATTCCAAATGTTTATTGCGCAGTTTAATGGTCTCCATTCCACATCCAATATCCACCCCAACTAAGTTTGGCACTACTGCATCTTGAATGGTCATGGTAGTTCCAATTGTGCATCCAGCCCCTGCATGGACATCTGGCATAATACGAATTCTAGAATTCTTTGCATATTCTTGATTGCACAATTTTTCTATCTGCTTAAGAGCCACATCTTCCACAATATCGGTATATATCTTAGCTGTATTGTAAAGCCCTTGTACTACTTGCATGTTTGTTATCCCTCTCTCTGATTCTTTTTGATTTTTGTGTTTCAGCAAAAAATAGAGCCAATCTTTTCAGCATCTCTGCTAAAATTTATCGGCTCAGTATCATTCCATTCTTTTTCTACTTTAGCCACATTCAGGGCAATGCCCATCATGCTATCTATCTGGCTATATTGCTGAAAATTCTCGCCAAATACACCAGAATACAGGGAAGGGGCTGGTCTGTGACCTGAGTAAATTTCACACAAAAAGAATTTTGCCTGAAACTGCCTCTACTCCCTGCCAAAAGCATAATGCTACATGTCCTATCCAACGATATAATCTTATTTTCCCATCTTTCAGCCGTTTCATAGCAATTCTCCTTTCCTTATTTTTTTAATAGCCAATTGCGAAACTTGAAACTTTGCCGAATATTCTTGACAACTTTGACTTTCACAATCATCTATTTTTTAAAATGCGATGCGAACTGCATTTCCTGTGTTATAATCTACCACTTTTCCTTTGATTGGTAAAGAAACTTTTCATTACACAAGTCTTACGCCATTCTTACGATTTGATAGCTATTAAATATATACCCAATAAAATGATATAGACAACTGCCAAAAAAATGTCCCTGCAAATATAAGCTAGGAACATTTCTTTTTATTATAAAATATAGTCGTTTAGCATCAAAAAGCCGTCCTTTTTCCTATGGAATTTTTTCCTGTCAACTGCAAACTGTTATGATAGGGTATTCTCGTTTCTCTCCCCTCTCAGTATATAATGTGTCAGTTTGGCAAGTTCTCCTGATTTTCTGATATTCTTGATTGGCTCGTCCCACACCAAATTTTGATATCGATAGATGCTGAGTAGAACCCCAAAAAATATATAGAGTACCAAAGTAAGCACCCTTCCATATGAAAAAAATGGAACTCCACTTGTGGAAATAATCCCAATTCCAAAGTTGTACATCATATTTTGTATCGTTTGTACTGCCAAAAGCATAGTGCAGCCAAGTGCAATCATATGCCCCAATTTATTTTTCTCCTTGGCTGCCATACGAAATAAATAAAACAAAAATGCTGTAAATAAGATACCCAAGAATATAACCTTCACTGTACCCAAAGTTACTGCTGCCTGCAGCATCATATACTCATAATGGTCTGCGCAAGCGGATACAAATTCCAGGAGTCCTTTTTGCTCCAAAGCCTTGTAGCAACTTGTATTAATTCCTAAATTAGATACAATATTTCTGATTGTAGTTACCTGATACCCAGCCCCTGTTGCATACTGTTCTGGGTGGAGCCATACTTTGAGCCGTTCTATCTGATAACCAGTAAGATTGTTAGAAAAAAATATAATTCCTGGAATGATAAGAATAGTGGCACCAAATCCTAATCCAATTTTTTTTGATACTTGAAACCAATCCTCCCAAGCAGCAACTAAAAGCATAAAAAAGCAGGCTGCCATAGTATCTATTAAAACCCCAAGACCTCCGCCAATAACCTTTATCCCAGTCAGAAAGACTGCTGCAATCCAGAGAACAGAAATCATCAGCCCTTTATATCTGTTTCCTCTGTTTCTATATAAAATTCCTCCATATAGAGGGATGAACAAATATAGAATACATTTCAGATAGGGATAGGAGCCATTCAGCCTTGGCAAGATTCCTGGTGAGCAGGCAGCCCATATCCCTGCAAGGAAAACTCCTGCCCAAATTTCTCCATATTTTCCTATCAAACTGTAATCACACAGACAGATTCCTGCCATGACTACTAATCCTACTGCTGTATAGACACATTGCCTTACAAACTTTATCATAGAACTTTCCATTGGTATTTGAAACTGACCTTCCATATTGCCCAATCTATAAAAGCAAAGATACTGGATTGCCAGTCCCAGAGCACTGAACAGTACAATCCACCAAAAAAGCTTCCAGTCCATTTTGGGACGATGAATTCGGTCTAATTCCACTCCTGTTGTCACTGGGTCTCCCATCTGGCGCACTGCTTCTTCCATAGCAGTTTCTTGTTTCATACCTTCCTCTTCATAAGCTCCTGCCTGGTCTTTTATATGGTCTTCAATCTCCTTTACTGCCATGATTCTGGCGCGTTTACTGCGTATCTGACCAGATACAATCTCAAGATATTCCTCAATCTCCATAGACTGCTTCCCCTCCCATCCAATCAATCATATCGGCTATATCTTTTGTGAAATTTGTGACAATTACTTTGGAAATCGCTGTGCTGTAAACTTCCCATTCCTTTTTCTTTTGCTCCAGCTCTTTTCTCCCTTCTTTTGTTATCTGATAATACCTGCGCATCTTTCCCCCAGCCTCTTTTTCATAAGATAATAATTGATTCCTGGCCTCTAAACCGTGAAGTAATGGATAAAGAGTTCCTGCCTTCAGCTCAAATACATGATTTGACCTCTGCTGTAGCACCTCAATCATCTCATATCCATACATATCCTTTTCTGAAAGAAGCTGCAACAAAAGCATGGCCGTATTTCCAGACATCTGATTTCTATCAGCCGCCAAACGAATCATCTCCTTCCTATTGATGTGATAATGTGGTGATTGCAAAGCTCAAAATTGGTTGAATATTTTGAAAATTTAGCAATCACTTGGTTTTCATAGTTAACTAGATATATAGATTATCTATATATTAGATTATATATTGATAATCTATATATGTCAAGAGTTAGCAACATGGTTATTTCTTAACTTTTTATGTAATTTGAGCTAATGGATTAAAATTATTATCTAGTAATTATTAGAACTTTTTAGAGTGAAAATTGATATAAGACGACTAAAATACTATGAACTTTAGGCAATAATTAATCTACAAAGAGCCATTGTTTTACAAATAATTAGCTCTTTCTTTTACAATGACTCTCTATGGTTTTAGACGAGTAAATTATAATTTTAATGTAAGTTGTTCTCCGATATCTTCTGTTGATTTAATCAGACCTGTTGAAATTTCAACTTTTGAATCAGGTATTTCTAATCCCCAATTATCCCAACCAACATAATTATTTCGAGCAAATAGTTCAATTTTATGTTGTTGTGGAAACATTTTAGTGATACCATCTATAACTTCTACGGGTTTTACGCTATGTTCTCCACGATGTATAGTAACCATTTGCCTAATGTTTCTTGCGCCTCTCGGTTGTGGAAATTTACCCTTTTTAAATGCTAATACAAACTCCGTTTGACTTAATGTATATCTTCCAGGATTATGTACCATTTTATCCCAAACAAATGCAACTGTTTTATATTCAAATCCCCAGGTTTTTCCTAGTTCTATTGAATTTGCCATCTGTGGTCCAGTGGTCCACATAAATAACAAACAATCTTTATCTGCAATAGAAGCAATATTAAGTTCTTTTAATTGTTTTAACTTTAAGGTTGGATATTTAAAAATAGCAGAACTTAAAAAAATTTTCTTCTTAAATCCTACATTTTCATCTTTAATTGTGGTCTTATCATACTGCATTTTTCCGCCATAATCCCATGGAGGGTCAGCATATATCACTTCATATTTCTTATCTGGCAACTGTGGATAAATATCTTCTAATGGATTTATTTTTGTTCTTTCTTTTTGTTGAATACTATATAAAGAATATGCTGTAATATTCTCTTTTTTATTGTTTTGCATGAGTTTTTCCTTTCTGACCTAATTATATAGAATTAATTATAACAGTTGTTCTTCCAATAGTCAACAAATTGTTACTTATAAACCGTTGTCTTAAAAACAACAAACATCTACAATTATAAACATATAGCGAGGTATTTTTATGATTACAGAAAAATTTGGTAAACGGATAAAACAATTAAGAAATGCTCTAGGTATTAGTCAGGAAAAGTTTGCTTTATCGATTGAAATGGATAGAACTTACTATGCTTCTGTTGAAAGTGGTAAACGCAATATATCTATAAAAAATATTGTTAAAATTGCTAATGGTTTAGGAATAAGCCTTGAAGAACTATTTAAAGGATTATAAGGAGGTACACAATGGCTAAAAAAGATTTATCAAATCGAGATAATTGGCAAACAGAAAGTGGATTAAAAGCATCAAACGCTGAAAAAAATTTGTATGAAGCTTTTAATAAGCACTTTAAAGATAGTGAATATATGCTCCACGAAAAGCCTACACATTTAAAGAGTCTATATGCACAAGTTCAATTACCAGATTATGTTGTAAGTCAAATATATAATCCCCCTATTATTATTGAAACAACAAATTGGGGAGTATCTCCTGATTTTGCTATTGAAAACAAACTGACAGGTAAAATACTCTTTGGTGAAATTAAGCGCCAAGATGGTTGGGTAGAAGGCAAGGACCCCAGTGCAGGTCGTGGAAATGCACATGAAAGATTATGCAAACTATTTACTCCTGGATTGCTTAAAGCATATAGAAAAATAGGAAAAATCCAAAATACAGAAATTTTGCCTTTTTGGGTTGTATTTGTAGGCGATATAACCCGAGATCCAAAAAGAAACAGAGAAATTGCTTTTTGGTTTGATGAATATGATAAAAACTTTTTTATGTGGCGACCTAATATGACAGATAAAGATTTAACCGATTATTTTGATAGGTACCTAAAACCCTATCTTGAATAATTACCTAAAATCCAAAACTTGTAATTAATAAATCTTGAATAACTATTATCCTAATTGGTCAATAATATTAGAATATATTATAGTTACGAGAACACTGAAAAAGTAACTAATTATAAAAATTTACAATGGTATGTTAAATAATATACAATATATTATCGCATATTTTACATAAAAAGATTTTTTCAATGTTCTCATTTTTTAGAAAACTTAACTCATAGAATCATCTGACATATAAATAAGTTAAGTTCCTTACTATTTATATAATTATGCATATCAAATGTCAAATTCCCCTCAAATAATAAGAAGGCAAGAACAACTTCTCAATCCACCCCCATTCTGGAAAGAATTGCCTGATATCTATAAATATGGGGGTAAATATCAAACTCCCCACCAAAAATAAAGGAATCATACAACAGATTATCTGAGGCTTTCTGCAAATTACCTTTACTGTAAAAGAAAACAGGCAGATGCCCAGACAATAAATTCCCATTGCTACGCTCTCCTTTTCAAATTCCAGAAAGCATCCCCCTGTCTTTAAGGCTCCAAGGCTTGACAAGGCTGCTAAAAAGACAGGAGCCCCAAGAACTGCTAATCGACAAAGCCATTGTTTTTGGGGACAAAGAGGTACAAATAATCCCCTTTTTTCATCATATTCCAGCATCACTGCACTGTAAAGCCCCACTATAAAGAGATAAATTGCCACAAGCCCTCTTACTGGAAACACGGTAAAAGTTTCGACATTTTCTTCCAGAATCTGTCCATTTGTATTTATATCATGATATTCAAATCGGAATGTATTGCCATTACTCAGCCATTTATCATACAAATTGCCTGCCGTTTCTATCAACTGGTCTGCCATCTGCTGGGGTAACTGTTCTGCTTCTGTTATATAGTCCAGAAATATTTCTTTGTCATAAAGCTTCATCAAGGCCGCAAATACAGTTTCTGTAGAAAGCTCCGCTAAAACTGTGGAGGGCGCCGAATAAACTCTAATACACCGCCGATAATTTTTCTTATCCAGTTTATCTCTTAAATCTTTGGAAATTACATACCCACATTCTGCCCGCCTCGATGCAACCTCAGCTTTTACCTGTTCTTCATTCTCACATTCATAAAACCGAAATAATGCTCTGCTAAGATTACTCTCTTCATCCACCAATGCATTTTTTAACTGGATTTCTAAAGGAATCTGCGGTTTTTCTTTTCTGTCTTCTCCTTCTGTACATACAGCAATCCTGACTTCTTGTCCTTCTTTTTCCTCTAATCCTCGAATTAGATAGGTTCCAGCAGGAAGTGCTAAAAGAATCAGAAGAAAGGATAATTTTCTCAAATATCGCTTACAAGAAAGGAAAAACCAGCATAGGATAGTATTCATCTTCTTCTAGCCTCCATTCTCCCGCTTATTGCCCAAACTGCTGTAAGAAGTCCTACACAGGCTGCTATCTGATGCCAATCCCATTGCTCAGTGATAGCCATTTTCATAGTATTCATAAGAATAGATGATGGAAGCCAAATAGAGAGCTTCTGTATTGTTGCTGGAAGAAATACCATAGGCAAAAATCCTCCTGATAGAAAATGCTGTCCTGTGATAACAAAGAATAGCAGCATAATTCCACCCAAAAGATTTCCTGTCAGTTGATATAAAAGTACTACAATACCTGATGCTGTCCCACAGGCAAGAAGCCATGTAACTGCCAGAATCATGCTCCATTTCACCTGTTTTCCCAAGACTGCACCAATGATTACTGGAAAAGTCACGGTTGCTATAAGCAGTCCAAGTCCAATCATTTTTACTGCTGCCCGATAACCTCCGCCAATTCCTGCCATATCAAGCCTCTGTGTCATCGCCTTCTTTGCAGGCAGTAGATAACTAGAGACTGGAATTGCCAAAAGAAACAAAAACAGTACATAAACCGTGATTTCGTAAAATTCCATAATTGTAACATCTCCAGAAGCTTGTACCTTTAA
>DEPC01000122.1 GCA_002358555.1 Hungatella sp. UBA3402
CACTGTAGAAAAGCGGTTATATTGGCTGTATAATAACTATTTCATAAGGATCTTATGGATGCTATGGAAATGCCAGAATTTGAATCGGCATTATCGTTTATGACAGAGCAGGCAAAAGGGATTGATGTTATAGAAAAAAATGCAGAGAATAGAGAGATAGATTTAAAAAAGGGAAATTTAGACAAACGAAACGAGCTGACCAGCCGTATGGCAGATGCGCTGGGGTTAGGATATATGGTGGCACATTCAGAGAGAGTCAAAATGGTGTGTAACGGTAAAATGATAGAAGGCAATTTTATGGAGTTGGCTGAAGGATTTGACATAAACGACAAAGACCAAAACAAGGTAAACACTTTGAAAGAAGCGGTTTCGGACGATGCAGGACTTCAAAGAGATGCGAACCGGATGGAGATGTTTGATTTTTTATGCGGCCAAAGTGACAGGCATACAGGAAATATGATTTATACATTAGGAGAACCAGGAGATGATGGAAAACGTCGAATAACAGGGATTAAAGCGATTGATAATGACGGAAGCTTTTTAAGTAACAGAAAGTGGGAAGTGTTTAGAGAAGAAACTTATAATAGACATATCAAGAATATTCCCAGTGTTGATAAAGAACTGGCAGAAAGAATTATGAAGCTGGACAGAGAAAAACTGGAATTCTATCTGGGAGATGTTTTAGATAAAAAAAGCCTGGATAATACGATGGAACGTCTTAATGAGATGAAAGAGTATTTTAAAACCTGTTCTATGATAGAAAAAGAAGATTGGGAAAAAAATACTCCTGTTGTGAAAGATTTACAAAAAAACGCAAAGGGAGGAGTTTTTTGGTATATAAAAACAACTTTGCCTTATGGAGCAGCACCAAAAGTATTTTTTTAACTATCAGAAAAGCAATTGGCCGAACAGGCTATAAGAGAGCAGGAAAAGCAACAAATGGAACAAAAAAGAAGAGAACGAGTAATACAGGAATACCATGAAAAGACAGGGAGAGCAGAGATAGGAAAAGGCAATTCAGGACAGAGGGTGAAGATGAATGCAAAGGAACTGCAAGAACTGCAGGAATTGGAAGATAAGGCATTGAATCAAATCAAAAACAGAAGAAATAGTTTTTATGACAAGAGAGCAAGGGCCGCAGTTCCTCAGAAGACACAGGAAACTCAAAAACAGCGGGCTATGGGAAGATAAGTTTTACTCCCTATTCGTCTGCCTTAGGAGTCAGGGGTTGGTGCAAAATATAGTAGCAATCTATCATTTTGCAACAGCCCCTGGTTGACTGCTTTTGGCAGAGGGCTAAGGGTTTTATACTGTACACTTTAAATTTCAGACACTCTCATTCAGAGCAGCTTTTAACTGAAGATTTTCTTCTTTCAATTTCTGGTTTTTCCCCAAAGTATCCCAGATAGTAGCGTGCATCCAGAGAATCGTATCATTCAATTTTGTAATTTCTTGTTCCAGTTCTAAAATCTGCTGAGTCATTACCCCTACAAGTTGTCTTTGACTATATATTTTTTCGGGAACGGTGATTCGTCGGCTTAATGTCTGAGAAGTTTGAATCATCTGTTTTATTAAAAGAACATCTCTTTGGGCATAGTCTAAATTCATAAAATCATTATAGTTCATATCTAAAAGCTTCATGGAGTCGTTACATTTGCGACATATAGCATTTTTCGGAAGCTGATAGAATCCATAATAACCGCATTTAGAGCAATAGTAAACGGATAATTCCCTCATATTTTCCCTCCTTAGTAAAAGTATAGATTCTTGGAATCCTAAAGTACAAAAATATCTCAAGAGTAAATAGGATAAAGAACCCTTCTTTTTATAAACGGAAAAAACAGGAATTTGTAACAAAAATATTTCGTAAACATCTTATTTTAATGGAGAACCCCAGTTGTATCAGGAACAAATGTTCGTGGAGATGTAAGGAGACTACCATCTTCTTGAAGATAGTAAGTGTTGTTTCCCAGAGTCAGGAAGCCTGTGTGCAAGATTCCTGTTTCTGGATTAAAGTAGTAGTATTTGCCGTTATCCAGAAGCCATTCTAGGGCCATAGTGCCATCTTCTTTATAATAATACCAATTATCATCAATATTTTGCCACCCAGCTTCCATAGGAAGGTTTTCAATCGGTGTTCCCATATTAGAAAAATTGATGATTCTAGAAGCAACATTCTGGTCATCAGACCATAAAAGACAGGAACATCCAGGAGTCAAATCATCTAAAGTGACAATATTCCGACTTAAATAAGGGGTAGTTTCACAGCCAACAGGAACAAGATATTTGGCTCCATTCGTAGCAGTTAAGGCAGCCTGTGTTTTCGCAGTATTCCAGGACAAGCTTTCTACTGTTAAATAATCAGGAACCTTATAGCCAGCAGGAATGTTGCAGAGGACTAAAGAAGCATTAGCCATAGGAGTTAGGCTTAAAGACATAGCAGGACCAATGTATGCATAAATAGTTTCTCCATCTTCGATATCTTCATAAGGAAAAGGTACTCCTGTGGTAGCATCCAAGATACGGGTATACACATCAGATACAATAATCTGAAGTTCGCCATTATGAGACTGGCCTGACTGATTGTTTAAGGAAAGAAATTTGACATCTTCGCCCCCAGTCTCAGATTTAGTGGCAGGACCCCACACACGGATAGGGTCTAATAAACTAGCAGCATGGGTATTTACAACTGCATTTACAGTGAATATGGTGGCACAAAAGCACACCAGAAAAGTTTTGATTGATTTTGTCATGGATTCCTCCTGGTTACTGACAGATGTAGAAAAATGCATAGGATGCATTTCTTTTTAGTAGTATAAATGTCTTTGTTCCAGTATATCAGATTTGAGAAATAATAGAAATAGAAGAATCAAAAAATATTGGAATTTTTTGGCATAGAGCCAATAAATTCCTTATTTTTTTATATAGTTTGGTACTACCAAGTATTATGGAAAAAATAGTACTTGACATTACCAAGTACTTGATATAATATACAGCTAGAGAGTATTTGAAAAATGATTCCGAGAGTATTTTTCAAACACGTTCTAAAAGAAAGGACGTGCCAATATGAATGCACAGTTTAAAAAAGGAGTCCTGGAACTGATTGTACTTGAGTCTGTGAGGCAAAGAGATATGTATGGCTATGAGCTGGTGGAAGAGGTTTCCAAAGTAGTTGATGTAAATGAAGGAACCATTTATCCACTGCTGAAACGTCTAACGAATGAGCATTATTTTGAGACATATTTAAGAGAGTCTACAGAAGGACCTCCTAGAAAGTATTATCATGTGACAGCGGCAGGTATATTGTATCGGGACCAGTTGGAACAGGAATGGACAGAACTATCTGACAGGGTATGGAGGTTTCTTAAGGAGAACATACCAAAGAAACAAGATAGCCCCACAGGATAAGTCAGACGCTACATTCTACAAGAAAATAAGGATTATCATATGAGGGGAGCATTATGGATAAAATAGAATTTCTATCAAAGCTGGAACAGTCTCTTTCTGTGCTGGAGGAAGAGGAGCTTCGAGATATCATCAGTGAATATGAGCAACATATTGATATGAAAACCCAAACAGGACTGACAGAGGAAGAAGCGATTGCGGACTTTGGCAGCTTTCAGGAATTGAGAGTAGAGATTCTGGAAGCTTATCATGTCAGAGCCGATTATGCTGATAAGACAGGAAAGTCAAGAAATAAGCTCAAAGGGATAGCCAGACAGGAGACAACAGAGAGCTTAGAGCGATTGAAAGGGCTTGGCACAAGGGGAAGTCATACCTTATGGAATGGAATAAAGGGAGTAGGGGCTTGGATATGGAATGGATTCCAATGGTGCTGGAGACAAGTTTGTAGACCATTTTCCTGGGCAAGAGAAAGATTGAGAGCAATTTCTTCTTTGCAGGGAGATAGGAAAGATGAAGAAGGAGTAGATGCAGCTTTAAAAGTACAAGGATTAGAAGAAACTGCGGATTTTGGAGAATCAATACAGAAAAATACCCAAAGCGGCAAAAAAAAGAACCTGATGTATAACAGGAGAAGAAAACAAAAGATAGTGGGAGGAAACCATATGAGGGCTGTGGAAAGGACAGAGAGTATAATAGGTAGCGGAAGTAGGGCGATAGGAAAGGGGATAAATGGAATCTTCCGATGGACCGTTGATATGGTCTTTTTAGGAATTCGTGTGATGTGGAATAGCTGTTGGATTTTATTTTCTCTATTTACTGCTGGATTTGGGCTGTTGAGTCTGTTTGGAATGGGGGTTTTGATAGTGTTGCTGCTGGATGGATATCCTTTGATGGGAGTGACATTAGGATGTCTAGGATTAGTGCTTTGTATGTTTTCTGCTACAGGGCTGGGAGTGACATTATTGCAGAGAAGGAAAAGGGAAGAACAATTAGAAAATCCGAGACAGAACAATATTATGGAGAGAAAGAAAAGATTGGGAAACCAGCTAACAGAGGAGGGTGGACAAGATGCGTAAGATTCAAAAGATTTTAACAGGAACATTTTTGACAGGAGTTTTGCTTGGAGGTATTGGTACAGGAATCGCTATGGCAGAATATGCATCTATGGAATATGGAGGGGAAAAAATTATAGGGGAAGAACGCTTGGTGACTAGAAATTTTGACTTTAATTTTCAACTCGATGGCAGAAAATTGCAAGTTTTAAATATATCAAATTATGGAATGAGAAATGTCAGGGAGATAGAGGTAGACAATTCCGTGCCAGTGGGAACAGTCCGGTATGAGGTGACTTATAATGAAGATTTGGTAACACCCTATCTAGAGTTTCAGGAATATGAAGAAGAACAAGATTTATCAGACGAGGAAGAACTGATGGAACCAGAATCTATGGAAGAGTCTGAAGTGGTTTGGGAAGAACAGGAGATACCGGAAACTTCTGAGATTCAAGAAGATTCGGAGGATATGCCAGGGGAAGAAGGTGAAAGTCCGACAGAGATGGCAGAGCCAGTAGATGAAAGCCAGATATCACAGGAGAATGTGGAGCAAATACAAAAAGAAGCCGAAAGTATGGGATATTTAAGATTGACAGCTTGGTATGACAATAAAGAGTTCAAATTGATGATGGAAAATAAAAATGATATCTTGGAGGAACTGAAGCAGAAAAAAATATCCAACTATGAGATTGTTTATATTACAGATGTAAAAATCAAGATAAATGAACAGACAATACCATATATTGAAACTTCTTATATAATTCGTTAGAATAATTACTGTTCACGGGGCATCTCCTTGTTCGGCGGAGACGGACAAGAAGCATCGGGCGTTCAGCTGATGTGGAAAACTGGGGTTCTGATAGATATCTGTCAGTAGCCCTTTTTTTCTGTGTATTATTTTTGTCTATAGCTTTTTATTAGTATAACAGATTCATTTAGCTTGTTATGTTGGTTAAAAGTTGTAAGCAGAAGTAACGCAGCAAACTAGATACTCCGCAGGACGGGGAGTAGCCTTCTTCTGTGCGTTACTTCTGCTATACTACTTCTGCCTACAACTTTTAATTAACACAACAAGTTAATTTAAAAAAACAGATGCTCCACAAGAATTTTCAAACCTATGGCAATGAGGATAGCTCCCCCCACAAATTCTGCCTTCGATTTGTATCGAATACCAAATACGGTTCCCACCTTCACGCCAAATACAGATAACATAAAAGTAATAATTCCGATAAAACATACTGCTGGAATGATTTGAACTCGAAGAAAGGCAAAGGTGACACCTACTGCCAGGGCATCAATGCTGGTAGCAACAGCCAAAACCAACATATCTTTGAATGCAACCGAAGCATCACAAGATTCCTCGTCAGGATTTAAGGCTTCTTTTATCATATTTCCGCCGATAATACAGAGAAGAACAAAGGCAATCCAATGGTCATAAGCAGTGATTGCTTCCTGGAAGCTGACACCAAGCACATAACCAATAAAAGGCATTAATCCCTGAAAACCGCCAAAATACAAACCAATAACTAAAGCATGTTTATGGTTCATATCTCTCATGGAAAGTCCTTTGCAGATAGCAACAGCAAAAGCATCCATGGAAAGACCTACAGCAATGAGAAATAGTTCAAACAGCGACATGTGAGCACCCTCCAAATTTTTATAATTACTTTTTATAATAACAGTATCAGTGAATTTCAATCACGAATGATGTAGAATTGATTAAAATTTATCATTTATTTTATCATAGATACCAATTGCTTTCCATAGAAAATTCTATGGTTCAAGGATAATCCCTTTAGGCTAATTTTCCATAGATAGCCTATAATTTTTCTATATTTGTGAAAAATAGATATTGCAATCAAAATTCGATTATGCTAATATAATAAAAATTCAGTGCGGCAAAGCACGAAAAAGGCTAAGAAGGAGACTCTTGCCCGCGGAACTTCGACAGGAAGATGGCGTCACCGACTGAGAGCGTTGTCATGTTGGGCCAGGCAATAAGGGAACACTCTGGAGCTGATATCCTGAACCTTCGGCATTACTAACAGATATAAAAGTCGTAATCCATATCAGTAGGGATGTCCGTCTGACATTCGTTACATGTCAAGAGTGGAGCATCGGTTTTTGCATGGAATCGGTCTCAATGCGGGTGGTACCGCGGAGCATGAATAAATAATGTCCCGTCCCGGAGTATGTAACAGTATTCCGAGACGGGATTTTTTATTTTATAGGAAATTGCGTCCT
>DEPC01000127.1 GCA_002358555.1 Hungatella sp. UBA3402
GGTGCGGCGAGTAGGGAAACTTTTCCCTACTCGATTTTCCAGGAATATTCCCTTTACAAAAAAGCAGAATAATGGAGGTTATGTAATGCCGAAGTATGACAAGGTCTCCACGGACCTAAATTTTGTGGAACGAGAAAAGGAAGTAGAACAGTTTTGGAAATCTCATGATATTTTTGGTAAAAGTATCAAAAACAAAGAAGGCTGTCCAACTTATATGTTTTATGATGGGCCTCCTACAGCCAACGGAAAACCTCATATCGGTCATGTATTGACTCGTGTGATTAAGGATATGATTCCCAGATATCGAACTATGAAAGGAAGCAAGGTGCCAAGAAAGGCTGGGTGGGATACTCATGGTCTTCCAGTGGAACTGGAAGTGGAGAAAATGCTGGGACTAGATGGCAAGGAACAGATTGAAGAATATGGATTAGAGCCTTTTATTGCCCACTGTAAGGAGAGTGTATGGAAATATAAAGGAATGTGGGAAGATTTTTCATCCACAGTAGGCTTTTGGGCTGATATGGATAATCCCTATGTAACCTACCACAATGATTATATTGAATCGGAATGGTGGGCTTTGAAAAAGATTTGGGAAAGGGGCCTTTTGTACAAGGGGTTTAAAATTGTACCTTATTGTCCAAGATGTGGAACCCCCTTATCCAGCCATGAGGTTGCACAAGGATATAAAGATGTAAAAGAACGGTCAGCCATTGCTCGTTTTAAAGTAAAGGGAGAGGATGCCTATATCCTGGCTTGGACCACTACCCCTTGGACTCTACCCAGCAATGTGGGTTTATGTGTCAATCCAGATGAAACCTATGCAAAGGTAAAAGCTGCAGATGGCTATACCTACTATATGGCAGAAGCTCTTTTAGATACAGTTTTGAGTAGTCTGGCAGATAAGGAAAAGGAAACTCCAGCTTATGAAGTCTTAGAAACCTATCAAGGAAAGGACTTAGAATATAAAGAATATGAACCATTGTTTGATTATGCCACAGCTATCTGTGAAAGGCAGCATAAAAAGGCATTCTATGTAGTATGTGATAATTATGTAACTCTGACAGATGGTACGGGAGTTGTGCATATTGCTCCTGCATTTGGTGAAGATGACTCCAAAGTAGGGAAAAAATATGATTTACCTTTTGTTCAGTTGGTGGATACCAAAGGAACTATGACCACAGAGACTCCTTGGGAGGGCGTGTTTGTAAAAAAAGCAGACCCACTCGTATTAAAAGCTTTGGAGGAGAAGAATCTTTTGTTTTCTGCTCCATCATTTGAACACAGCTATCCTCATTGCTGGCGTTGTGATACTCCTCTCATCTATTATGCTAGAGAATCCTGGTTTATTAAGATGACTGAGGTGAAAGAAGATTTAATTAATAATAATAATACTATCAACTGGATTCCAGAAAGTATTGGAAAAGGTAGATTTGGCGACTGGCTGGAAAATGTTCAGGATTGGGGTATCAGCAGGAACCGTTATTGGGGCACTCCTCTCAATATCTGGGAATGTGAATGTGGCTGTCAACATTCTGTGGGAAGTATTGAAGAATTAAAATCTATGTCAAACAACTGTCCAGAAGATATTGAACTTCACCGACCATTTATTGACAATGTGACGATTGCCTGTCCTAAATGTGGAAAGCAGATGAAACGAGTACCAGAAGTGATTGACTGCTGGTTTGATTCGGGCGCCATGCCATTTGCACAGCACCATTATCCATTTGAAAATAAAGAATTATTTGAACAGCAGTTTCCAGCAGATTTTATCTCTGAGGCTGTAGACCAAACTAGAGGTTGGTTTTATTCCCTTTTAGCTATTTCTACGTTACTGTTTAACAAAGCTCCTTACAAGAATGTTATTGTTTTAGGACATGTTCAAGATGAGAATGGTCAGAAGATGGCCAAAACTAAGGGAAATGCAGTTGACCCATTTGAGGCATTATCTATCTATGGAGCAGATGCAATTAGATGGTATTTTTATATCAATAGTGCCCCTTGGCTTCCAAATCGATTCCATGGAAAAGCAGTTACAGAAGGTCAGCGGAAATTCATGGGAACCCTATGGAATACCTATGCATTTTTCGTATTGTATGCGAATATTGACGACTTTGACCCAACTAAATATACCTTGGATTACGAAAAGCTTCCAGTTATGGATAAATGGCTTTTGTCCAAGCTAAACAGTTTGGTAAAGGATGTAGATTCCTGTCTAGACAATTATCAGATTCCTGAAGCAGCAAGAGCATTTCAGGCATTTGTAGATGATATGAGCAACTGGTATGTAAGGAGAAGTAGAGAGAGATTCTGGGCAAAAGGCATGGAGCAAGATAAAATCAATGCCTATATGACCTTGTATACAGCTTTGGTGACTGTGAGTAAGGCAGCAGCACCTATGATTCCATTTATGACGGAATCTATTTACCAGAATTTAGTATGCAATGTGGATAAAAATGCTCCCGAGAGTATCCATTTATGTGATTTTCCAGAGGTGCAAGAACCATTGATTGACAAACAGCTTGAGACAGATATGGATGAAGTCTTAAAGGTTGTGGTTATGGGGCGTGCAGCTAGAAACAGTGCTAACATGAAGAATCGCCAGCCCATTGGCCAAATGTTTGTGAAAACCCCAAGAGAATTGTCACAGTTTTATGTGGAGATTATTGAGGAAGAGTTGAATGTGAAGAAGGTGACATTTACAGATGATGTTCGAGAGTTTACTTCCTACACATTTAAACCTCAGTTAAAAACAGTTGGACCTAAGTATAGAAAACAGTTGAACCATATCCGCAAGGCACTTTCAGAAGTTGATGGCAATGAAGCTATGGATACTTTGAGAGAGTCTGGAAACTTAACTTTCCATTTTGACGGAGTAGAGGTAGTTTTAGGAGAAGAAGACTTACTCATTGATATGGCCCAGAAAGAAGGCTATGTGACAGAAGCAGATAATACAGTAACAGTTGTGTTGGATACCAATTTAACACCAGAATTGATTGAGGAAGGATTTGTTCGAGAGTTAGTCAGCAAGATTCAAACTATGAGAAAGGAAGCTGACTTTGAGGTGACTGACCATATCAGAGTTTATGAAAAGGGCAATGATAGGCTTGCTGGACTGATGAAGGCTTATGAAACTCAAATAAAAGCAGATGTACTGGCAGAGGAACTTTTCACTGACCAAATGAGAGGTTATACGAAAGACTGGAATATTAACGGAGAACATGTTACACTTGGAGTAGAAAAAATTCAAAAAGACACAAAGGAGAGTATACCAGCCATGAAAACAGAAGCAGTAAATGCATCAGCCAAAACACAGGCTATCAGTTCTAAGGAGGCAGTCAGCACTATGGAGTTTGACAAAGAAGAGTTTAAACGCTCTATCATTTATACGATTAAAAATACCTACCGCAAGAAGCTGGAGGAAGCTACTCCTCAAGAACTATTTCAGGCAGTATCTTATGCAGTGAAAGATATTATTATGGACCGCTGGATTGCAACTCAGAAGGAGATAGATAAAGCAGATGCAAAGACTGTTTACTATCTGTCTATGGAATTTCTGATGGGACGAGCTCTTGGAAATAATATTATCAATCTCTGTGCCCATGACCAAATTAAAGAAGTTTTAGATGAGATGGGATTGGATTTGAATGTTTTGGAAGACCAGGAGCCAGACCCAGCTTTGGGCAATGGTGGTCTAGGTCGTCTGGCTGCTTGCTTTTTAGACTCTCTGGCTACCTTAGGATATCCGGCCTACGGTTGTGGCATCCGCTATCATTATGGAATGTTTAAACAAAAAATTGAGAATGGTTATCAGATAGAAGTTCCAGATGAGTGGTTAAAAGATGGCAACCCATTTGAAATACGTCGTTCTGAGTACGCTACAGAAGTTAAATTTGGTGGCCGTGTGCAGGCTATTTGGGAAGATGGCAAGCAGAAATTTGTGCAGGAAGACTATCAATCTGTTTTGGCTGTTCCCTATGATATGCCTATCGTGGGGTATGGCAACAATGTGGTAAATACATTAAGAATCTGGGATGCGCGACCTATCAATACATTTAGTTTGGACAGCTTTGACAAAGGAGACTATCAGAAGGCAGTGGAGCAGGAAAACCTGGCAAAAAATATATGCGAGGTGCTGTACCCCAATGACAATCACTATGCAGGGAAGGAGCTGAGATTAAAACAGCAGTATTTCTTCATTTCTGCCAGTGTTCAGAGAGCTGTTAAGAAATATAAGAGAAATCATGATGATATCCGAAAGTTCTATGAAAAGAATGTGTTCCAGTTAAATGATACTCACCCTACAGTTGCTGTCCCAGAATTGATGAGAATTCTTCTTGACGAGGAGGGCTTGACCTGGGAGGAAGCATGGGAAGTGACAACTAAGACCTGTGCTTATACCAACCAT
>DEPC01000056.1 GCA_002358555.1 Hungatella sp. UBA3402
GTTGCAAAATAATAGATTTCTACAATATTTGCAACAGCCTTTTTTATTTACATAAGTTTGTGTTCTAAGTGCTGCTATTCCAATCCACCCATCTGCTTTACAGCTTTAATAGCAAAGGTCAAAGTACGTCCGCAGGCAATACCAGGCATCAGGCAGGGATAGTTGTTGGCAAAGAAGCTTCCAGACATATCTCCAGTAATATACAAACCCTCAATAGGATTGCGGTTCTCGTCTAAAGCCTGGGTTTTTTCGTTGATAGCAATTCCCTGTTCGGTAGTCAGGAGAGAAGCACCCAGCCAGCAGCCATAGAATGGAGCCTGGCGGATAGCACTTAGCCGAGGAGCCATTTTTCCGAAATCATCATCACTCTGCTTATCATACAATTCATTGTAGCGTTCTACCGTAGCCAAGAAGTTTGCCTTAGCATCTGCGTCAAATCCAAGCTTGTCAGCCAGTTCTTCTAGAGTATCAGCCTGGAAAATCAATCCTTCTTCCACATACTGTCCTAACAGTTGTTCCATCCTTCCAGGGGTACGAGACTGTGCAGAACATCCGATAGTATGGAAACGAATTACATCTTCCATATAATTGGAATCATGAATCTGTGCATATACACATCCTGGCTGATTTCCAGCAGCATAGGAAGTATCATTATAAGGGCTGGATTCGTTAGTAAAGCGCAGTCCCCTACGGTTTACTTTAAGGAAAGGTTGTGTACCAGGGTTATATTGTCTCACTGTGCCAGGAAATGCCTTACCGCCAAAAGCGTTGGAGCTTTCCACATAGCCACCATCCACACCAGGAGCTACTAACCCGCGGTCAAACAGCATAGGGGCAGGTTCTTTATCTAAAGAAGCTCCAACCCAGATAGCTGCACGGATACCCATTCCTTGGTCAGCAGGGCTATAGCTACATGCAGTCGTGACGCTGGTTCCTAGTGGGTCCAGAGCTTCCATCATATAAGGATTGCCAGGATAGCCACCACAGGCGAGGAGAACACCTTTTGCAGCATTGATACGAACAAATTCCCCAGAGCTCTTTTGAGCGATAATGCCAGTGACTCGGCCATTTCCATCTTTTTCCAGTTTTACAAGACTGGTATTGAAATCAACACTGTATCCCAAGCCTTCAATATATTGCTGAAATACCTGATTACGGGGAATTTCAGAGCCATGATAGGTGTGCTCCTGTTCTGGGAACATATAATCAGGACTGTCCTCACTCTCTGGCCAGCGAGCCTCCTCACCATAAGTAAATGTACATTTATAGTTATAAGGGTCACTTTCCAAAATACCAGATACAAAATCATGCATGGCAGCTGATTCTTCAATCCAAGTAGATACTACTCTTTGGTCACATTTTCCAGAAGCATAACGGCTGATTTCTGCAAGCAATTTCTTGCGGTTGATAGTGGCTCCAACCTTTTTTGCTTCCGAGCTGTCAACAGCTCCATACCAATGGCGAGTATCCTGAACTACAGGATTTTGTTCAATAATACGGAATTTTAAGCCGTTTTTAGCGGCATAAGCAGCAGCACACATACCACCATTTCCAGCACCTACAATAAGGATATCCGTATCCCAGGTTTCAGCAATAGACCCCTCGTCAATATTGGGTTCTGTTCCCAGCCAGTCATCTTCACTTCCTTTGTCAACAGTAACTACCTCAATAACAGCTTCGCCCCTTGCCTGGGCAAAACATTTGTCAGCAGCAGCGATTACAGCATGAGAAGTTATTGTGGAGCCGCTTACTCCGTCAATCTCTGTACTCTGGGCAGTAAGAAGGGCTTCTCTCAAAGCATCGCCTGCATCCTGTCCATAACCAGGAGTTTCCCCTGATACATCGAGAACTACATCTGTAACCTTATCTGTATCAAAGGTCATAGTAACTGTAATAGTGCTATGGATTCCGTCAGCAGTGCCTGTGTAGGTCCCAGGTATGTATTTTCCGCTGGTTGCTGCTGCGGCAGTAGTCGTCTCGGCAACTGTCGTAGCTGCAGCAGTGGTAGTTTCTGCAGCAGTTGTAGCAGCGGTAGTGGCAGAAGTATCATTGGCATTGGCACAGCCTGCCAGAGAACCAACAGCAGCATAGCCCACAACTCCAGCTACCCCCTTCAAAAAGTTGCGGCGGGTTAATTGTTCTGACATTTTTCATTCTCCTCCTAATCTTAAATATATTAAAATGTGCTGTACTATCCACATTCTAACCAATAAATTCGATGGTACAATCCAAATTATTTTGCATTTCGTTGAATTTACCTTTTCCCAGTATTTAGTTTTATTATACAACTTAAACTAGGACTTAAGTCAACAGACAAAGAAGAATGATGTAAGATTCCGAAAGTAAAAAACATGGTTTTTTGTCGATAAAACCATGGAAAAATAGGAGATTTTGAGGTACAATCTCATAGAAATATTACCAAAAGGGAGGGATTTTTATGGGCAGACGCTATAAAATTGGCGAATTTGCCAAAAACCTGGGAGTTAGTGCTGGGTTTCTAAAACATCATGAGAAGTATGGTCTATTGAATCCCAAGGTATCTGAATCAGGCTATCGATATTATGAGTTTTATCAGGCAATGTTAGTAGTACAGTGTATCCGGCTTCAAAACATGGGCTTTACAAGCAAGGAGATTTCAGATATTTTAAATAAGACTACATCTGTGGATATGAGCTCCTTATTCCGAAAAAAAAGAGAGATTGTTGCAAAAAAATATCATCTATACAAGGAGATGCTTCGATATCTGGATACTTTGGATGATACCAATATCCCAGAAGAAACTATAGAAGGAAAATGGAGTATTCAGCAGCCAGAAGCATTTTATTATGTGGAAAATGCATCCTGTGGAGAATTTATGGGAAATGATGAATTATATGAAGTAGCACTTCGATGGAATGAATATATGCCTATGGTGGAAACCTGTGCCAGATTTGAAATACTTGACTCAAAGCCTCAGCTAGAATCATTAGGAAGATGGAATATGGGACTACGAATTACCAAGTCTGCAGCAGAACGGTTGGATATCTTTCGCAATAACACCGTGAAGTTAGTAAACCTAAATAAATGTCTGATTTATGAATCTAATGGAAAGCGTGAACGGAATTTGGAAAATCATGATAAAGCTCTCAGCTTAACATTAGAAAAACCTCTGTCCATCTGTCAAAATCACAGTTTTTCCATGACAGGAGATGTCTATTCTGTTCAGCAATTTTACTCTACAGCTCAGAAACAGAATTATGTGAAGGAAATGGTATTGATTCCGATTGGACATTCTTAATGCTACAGCGAACAAATAATTAGCAGATTTTTATACACCAAAATATTAAATGTTCGCTGTAGTTCTAAGCAGTGCTGGACCGTGGCAGGGAAAAGATAAATTCTGTCCCCACTCCTTCTGTACTGATAACATCAATGGTTTCCCCATGATTTTGGATAATTTCCTTTACAATGGATAGACCTAGTCCTGTTCCTCGCTTATCCTTTCCTCTGGATTGGTCTGTTTTATAGAATCTTTCCCAGATTTTTTTGATACTCCCTTTTGGGATGCCAATTCCAGTATCTTTTACAGATACAAAAACCTTTTCATATTTAATAGAGGTTTGAATATAAATGACAGAATCTTGATGGCTGAATTTGATAGCATTGTCAATTAAATTATAGAGAACTTGCTGAATTTTGCCAAAGTCAGCATGAACCATCGTACTATTTTCAGAAAATGTCAAATCCAGCACAATATTTTTCGCATCACAGGTGCCTTCAAAGGAGGCTGCTGTATCTTTAATGACACGATTAATGTCAAAATTAGTTCGAGATAGATATCCTTTGCTGTCTAAAGAGTTTAAAGTCAACAGCCCTTGGGTGAGCTTGTTCAGACGTTCGGTCTCTGAGATAACTCTGGTCAGATATTTTTCATACATCTCTGGAGGAATAGTGCCATCTAAGATAGCTTCTAAATATCCTTTGATGGAAGTAAGAGGAGAACGGAAATCATGAGAAATATTTGCAATGAAGGTTCTCTGGTATTCTTCCATCTTATCCAGTTCATCGGACATATAGTTTAAAGTATCAGCCAGATATCCCATTTCATCTTGAGTATGTATGGTAGTTTTATAGGTTAAATTGCCTGCAGCATATTGGTTGGCAGCTTCTGTAATCTTTTTTAGAGGGATGTACACAGTTTGATGAAATACAAGAAGAATAATCAGAGACAACCCAAAAATAATACAGGAGACAGTATACAAAATATTTAAATAACTGTCTTTAGAGCTTTGAATCTGGCTGAGGGGCAGATGGATAAGAACATATCCATAAGTCGTGTAATTGCCTGTAATGGGGGCAGAAACGGTCATTACATCCTCAGCAAAGCATTCATTATAAGTACCGATACTGTAGGGCTTATTACCGTTAAAGGTAGGGTCAAACCCGTCGATGGTCTTTCCGACTCGAAAAGAATGGTTACTGTCAACCACAATGGTACCATTGCGGTTGACCACCCAGATTTCTGCCCGCAGATAGGTGGCAACCGCTTCAAGCTGAGGGTAGGCAGAAGCAATATTTAAGTTTTTTCCTTTATATACAGCACTATAGCTGAGTGATAAAAGGCTAGCTTCATCATAAAGAGTTTCCGATTCTTCCTTCATCAACTGCTCATAGGTCAACTCTGAAGCAATTGTAGCAATGGACAAGAAACCCAGAAGTCCAAAAACGAAATATCCTAATATAAACTTGTAATATAAAGAATGTTTCATGGAATTTTTATTCCTGCTCTTAATGTTTTACTTCAAATTTATACCCAATACCCCAGACCGTGGTAAGGGCCCAGTATTGATTATCTTTGATTTTCTCCCGAAGTCGTTTGATATGCACATCAACAGTTCTAGTGTCGCCAATGTACTCATATCCCCAGATATGGTCTAGAAGCTGCTCTCTGGTAAATACTTGATTGGGAGAAGATGCAAGAAAATATAACAGTTCTAGCTCCTTTGGAGGCATTTCTACAGAACGGCCATTGTAAGTCACAGAATAGTTAGTCTGATTTACAATCAAATTGGGGTATTCTACATAGTTGCCTTGATGGTTGGTGCTAGGAATTACTGTTGGAACTGGAGTCATTGGGGCTGCATGATATCGCCGCAGTACTGCTTTTACTCTAGCAACTAATTCTTTAGAATCAAAAGGCTTGATAATATAATCGTCAGCTCCCAGCTCCAGTCCAAGGACTTTATCAAAAATTTCTCCTTTAGCAGACAACATAATAATAGGAACCTGAGAAGTAGTCCGCAATTCTCGACAAACCTGATAGCCGTCAATACCTGGGAGCATTAAGTCCAAAAGGATAATATTGGGCTTAAATTCAGGAAATACCCGCAAAGCCTCCTCTCCATCAAGGACAATTTTAGTTTCATAGCATTCCTTTGTTAAATAAAGCGAAATTAATTCTGCAATGTTGGCATCATCATCAACGATAAGTACCCGCTGTTTTTCTGCCATTGAAATACCTCCTACTTAAAAATCACAATGGTAACTCCTGTGTCCCCCTCACCAAACTCGCCAAGACGGAATTCCTGCACATATTTTAGCTTTTTCAATTTTTTATGCACAGCATTGCGCAGTGCTCCTGTTCCGCGGCCATGGACAACACGGACTTGAGGCAAATGGGCTAAATAGGCATCATCTAAATATTTATCCAGCAGGGGAACTGCTTCATCTGTAGTCATTCCAATTAAGTTAATCTCTGGTGAAACAGAAAAGGATTTTGAGACTTTAATTTTCCCACTTCCGGTTTTCTGTTTGGAAGTGTCAGCTATGTTGTCAGCAGGGTCCATGATAAGCTCTAAGTCTTTAATATTGACCTGAGAGCGCAAGATTCCCATTTGCACATATAAATCACCCTTTGCATTGGGCAAAGTGCTAACAGTCCCTTTTAAATTCAAGGACAAGACCTTAACACTATCTCCGATGCGCAGAGATTTGGCAGAAAGAGTCTTTTTGGGGCCTTTGGTTTTGACAGTCAGCTTCTGGTCCACCTGGTTCATTTTTTCTCGCAGCTTGGTTCGTTCTGCTTCTAGCTCTTTGGCTGCCCCAGAAGAGGAAGCCAGGCGATTGATATTTTTAATTGTCTGGTCTGCGGTTTCTTTAGCCTCTCTTAAAATTTTCTGGGCATCCTCATTGGCTTGGCGAAGAAGTTTTTCTCTTCTCTGTTCCAAACGCGATTCTTTTTCGGCAAGACGATTTTTTAGCTTTGTAGCTTCCTCTTTATAAAGGCGAATTTCCTCTTGCTCTTTCTCAATCATAAGTCTGCTTTCCTCTAGATGGGCAAGAATATCTTCAAAGGTTTCATCATTAGATTCCAAATGATTTTTCGCATCTTCAATAATAAAATCTGGAAGTCCCAGTTTTTTGGAGATAGCAAAAGCATTGCTTTTGCCTGGGATGCCAATAAGCAGCCGATAAGTAGGCTGTAAATTTTCTACACTGAATTCGCAGCAGGCATTTTCAACTCCTGGAGTAGTCAAGGCATATACCTTTAATTCGCTATAATGAGTAGTAGCCATGGTGCGACATTTCATGTTATGAAGAAAGCTTAACACTGCAATGGCAAGAGCAGCACCCTCTGTAGGGTCTGTTCCCGCACCTAGCTCGTCAAAAAGACATAGGGAATGACTATCTGCCTGATCCAAGATGGACACAATATTAGTCATATGGGCAGAAAAGGTACTGAGGCTCTGTTCAATACTCTGTTCATCCCCAATATCTGCAAATACTTCTTCAAATACAGCTAACTCAGAGCCTTCAAAGGCTGGAATATGAAGGCCAGCCTGACCCATAAGGGTAAATAATCCAACTGTTTTTAAAGAGACTGTTTTTCCTCCAGTATTAGGACCTGTGACAACTAATAAGTCAAAGGTTTTTCCAAGATGAATATTAATTGGAACCACTTTTGTCTGGTCCAAAAGAGGATGTCGGCCATCTTTAATATTTAAAAAGCCTTGTGTATTAAAACTGGGTTCGCTGCCTTTGTAATGTCTGGATAGAGCAGCTTTTGCAAAGATAAAATCAAGTTTTGCTAGAAGTTCCTGATTGGTACGAATTTCCTCTATATGAGGAGCAGTCTGATTGCTTAAATCTGCCAGAACTGCCTCAATCTCTTTTTTCTCCTGAAGTTCCAACTCCCGAAGCTGATTGTTGAGCTGAATCACAGGCATAGGTTCTATAAACAAAGTGGAGCCTGTGGAGGACTGGTCATGAACCATGCCTGCCACCTGATTTTTATACTCTGCTTTTACTGGAAGACAATATCGACCATCTCTCATAGTAATGACTGCATCTTGAAGAAAATTCCGATTGGAATTTAAGAGAGAATTAAGCTGAGAATGGACTCGGTCATTGATAGTCTTCATGGAACGGCGCACATGTCGCAGACCTGGACTGGCATCATCGCTGATTTCTTCCTCTGATAGAATGCATCGTTTAATCTCTGTATTTAAAGGAGTCAAAGGTTCCAACATCTGGAACATTTCTTCCAGTGAATCATCAGGCAACTCTGATTCTTCATGCCTGCCATAAGCTTTGGCTTTAGCGGCAATAGTAAGAATGGAGCTGATAGCCAAAAGCTCTGCAATCCCAAGAAAACTGCCAATTTCTAGACGCTTTAGAGAGTCTGTGACATCTCTTAATCCAGAAAATGAGAGGCTGCCCTTTTGACGGACTCTGTCCAGAGCATCCGAAGTCTCAGCTTGCGAGATACGGATTTCTTGTATATCGATAGAAGGAAGCAACTGCCTGCACAGCTTCTGGCCTAAAGGAGACGAAGCATATTCCTCCAGTTGTAAAATAATCTTGTCATATTCTAAAGTTTTTAATGATTTCGTATTCATAAATATGTGGTTCCTCGTTTTTCCTAATTACCTTATGAAGTGCCTTTTTTAGTATATCACAAAAACGAAGTAAACAGG
The DNA here is from genome assembly GCA_002358555.1 of Hungatella sp. UBA3402. Lineage (GTDB taxonomy): Bacteria > Bacillota > Clostridia > Lachnospirales > Lachnospiraceae > UBA3402. Next base: position 7,956 of record DEPC01000056.1, read on the forward strand.
GAGATTTTTTCTTAAAATTTAATAGATAAGGTATATTTTTTAATACAATCTGTTTACCTGCTTAAATGCACAAAAGTTTATAGTAGGAAAGATACATTTGACATTATTTTTACCAAGTGTTAAACTAAATCTACAGTTTATGGGGGTCTGGGAATAAGTACATAACACAATGTTATTTTCTGTAAATCACCTATAAATTGAACAATTTTTAGGAGGAGTTGTTTATGAAAAAATCAGGTAAAAAACTGATGTCAGTAGTATTGTCTGCAGCTATGGTAATGTCTTTGGCGGCTTGTAGCAGTCAAAGTACCGATGCCACCACAGCAACCGAGGCTACCACAACAGCAGAGACAACACAAGAAACTACGACACAGGCAACTACTGCCGCAGAGACAACTGTGGAAGAAACAGCAGCAGAGGCAGAACCGAAAACAGAAGGAAACCAGCAAGCAGACATCGTAGTAATTGGCGGTGGAGGAGCTGGCATGACAGCAGCGATTGAGGCAGTACTCAAGGGTGCGACTGATGTGGTGATATTGGAAAAGATGCCCATTACTGGAGGTAATACCACACGTTCTACCGGAGGATTGAATGCTGCAGAGACACCCTATCAGGAGGCAGAAGGAATCGAGGATTCTGTGGAGCTATTTGTGGAAGACACCATGAAGGGCGGAAAGAATTTAAATGATGAAGCTCTGGTGACAGTTATGGCAGAAAATTCCAAGGATGCAGTAGATTGGGTAAATGAAATTGGAGGCGATTTGAGCGTAGTAGGTATGTTTGGCGGAGCAAGTGTAAAGCGTATCCATAGACCCACAGATACATCATCTGTAGGTCCTATGCTGGTAAAAGCTCTTAATGCCAAATTGGAAGAGGTAGGAGTTCCAGTTCTTTTGGAGACCACAGCAGAGAAGATTTTGGTAGATGACAGTGGAAAAATCTGTGGTGTTACAGCAACTGGAAAAGATGGAGAGACATTTACTATTGACTGTACAGCCGTAGTGCTAGCTACAGGTGGTTTCGGCGCAAATGCTGAGATGGTAGTAGAGTATGATTCCAAGCTGGCAGGTTTTTGCACCACCAATCATGCAGGAGCAACTGGCGATGGTATTGCCATGGCAAAGGAACTGGGAGCTGCTTTTGTGGATATGGAACAGATTCAGACCCATCCTACGGTAAACCCAGATACTCAGACTATGTATACGGAAGGAGTTCGTGGCAATGGCGCTATTCTTGTGAATAAAGAAGGAAAGCGTTTTATCAATGAACTGGAAACAAGAGACGTAGTATCTGCAGCAATTTTAGAGCAAACAGATAAGGTATGTTATCTAGTATTTGACCAGGCGGTAAGAGAAAGCTTAGCAGCAATCGAATCTTACATTAAAGCAGGTATTGTTACAGAGGCAGATACCCCAGAGGCATTAGGAGAAGCCATTGGCATAGATGGCGCAGCATTAGCAGAGACTCTGAAAACCTATGCAGAATATCAGGCAGCAGGAACAGACAGCGAATTTGGTCGCGAAAGCATGGAGCTTCCATTAGATAAACCTAAATATTATGCCGCATTATGTGCTCCTGCAATCCATCATACTATGGGTGGTGTGAAGATCAACACGAACACAGAAGTTTTGAAGGAAGATGGAACAGCAATTCCAGGTTTATTTGCAGCAGGTGAGGTTACTGGAGGGGTTCATGGTGGAAACCGTCTGGGAGGCAATGCGGTTACAGATATCGTGGTATTCGGACGCATCGCAGGCTCTGCAGCAGAGGAATATGTGAAAGCAAATGGAGGACATACAGAAGCAGAGATTACTGTAGAAGAGAGCCAAGCAGCAGCTCCCGCAGCTTCTGGCAATTATAAAGATGGTGTCTATGAAGGAACTGGCAAAGGCAATAATGGAGACATCACTATCGAAGTAACCGTAGAAGGCGGTAATATTGTTTCTATTACTTTAAAAGACCATGCAGAAACAGAAGGAATCTATGAAGCAGCAGAAAAAGGCGTGGTAGAAGATATTATTACTAGCCAGAAGGCAGAAGTAGATACAGTTGCAGGAGCAACCAACAGCAGTAAGGGTATTATTGAAGCAGTGACAGCAGCTCTTGAACAGGCGAAATAAAGAGATTAAGTGTATTTCTTCTAAACCTGATATTTTGCACAAAGGTAAGATAAAAGGGAACATAATTTTAAAAGACTATAATTTAACTTGTTGTGCTAGTTAGGCTGGAGTAACGCTGTTCCCCGTTCTGCGGCTTCGGAGCCAGTAACACGAAGTCTCTATCCATCTGCTAAAAGCAGGAATAAAAGTCCCTATTGTCCGAGCACTTTGCGTGGACAATAGGGACTTTTGCTCCTAACACAGATAGCTAGAGACTAAAACACAACAAGTTAATATAACAACCATATAGCTGGATAACTATTTCTATTTTTATAGAATTAAGCATTAAAACTGCATAGTTATTCTATAATAAATTGTCTTATAAGAGACATTTTAGGTAAAAATCAAAAATTTGTAAGCTAGAGTTATATTTAACGAAAACTGAATAATTTCAATTAATATATTGTCAGATAGTAGAAAACACTTGAAGGGCACGGTCTTTGCAGATAACTTCATAATGTTCTATATAATAAGCTTCGCTGGCATATTCGTGATGAACCTTTGTTCCATATTCAGCCAAAATATTACAGATACGACTAAAGGAGAGAGAATCACAACCTTCATTTTTTAGTACAAGGTAATACTGATTGGTATCTGGCTTTTTATATAATGTATTGATGCCATCATAAATAGTACCTGAAGCATGGGCAGCTTCTGATATCCGGTCAAGGTTGTCAAAGGAATAAATCCGTATAGAAGGAGAAACACTTTGAGATTCGGAAGCTTCTTCAGACAAACTATTGCCCGAAAGGAAAGGTGGCAAAGGAATATTTAGTAATTTATTAACATTTTCTGCACCCTCCAGAAATTCGCTGGCCAAATGGGTTAAGGTATCAGAGGTATCCTCAGAGAATGGCGAAAATTTGGAAAAACGGGTATCAAGTTCTTCTGGGTCCTCAATCTTGGTGATTACCAACATAACACTTTCATTGGACAGAGGAATAGCCTCCACCATCAGAGGAATATCATCTGCTTCAAATCCTACTTCATTGGAAGCCTTTTGAATCATTTCCCGAAACAAGCCACGAGCCTTTTCGCTGCCATATGCCAGTTCTCCAAGATTTAGATTGCGCACACTTAGGTCAAAGCTGGTAAGAGTGCACCGAATCTGATTATCGTTAATACGTTCTATCTTCATTTAGGATCACTTCCTTTTCAATACAATTTAATTGCTGGTCAAATATGAGAATAGATTGCTTCAACACTAATATACTATATAATACGGTCAAATAGCAATTGCTATGTAGAAAATTTTTTAAAAAATTTATAGAAAATCAAATTTTTCCTTGCCAAAAAAGGGAAATTATATTAGAATACTACTATAAGAGATGATATTGGACAAAGGAGGTGGGCCAATCGAGAACACCATACTGTTTGGAAAATATCAGTTCGTACATACTTTAGGACAGGGACGAAGTGGTACCGTGCTTCTAGTATATCATCTAGAACTGGATGAATATCGAGCCATTAAGCAAGTACCCAAGTCATGTGCTGGATATGAACAGTTCAAAAAGGAAGCGCTTCTTTTGACTTCTTTGAATCATCCAGGCATTCCCATTGTGTACGACATTGAAGAAGATAGTAAATTTAGTTATCTTATCGAAGAATATCTTGAGGGAGATACTCTCTATGACCTGGTGAGGAACCAGGGACATCTGAATCAGGAAACAGTAATCCGTATAGGAATTCAAGTCTGTGACCTGGTACACTACCTGCATTCAGCAGGGAAAACCCCAATTTTATATTTAGATTTACAGCCTAAAAATCTGTTATTTTGCCATGGACATGTGAAATTGCTGGATTTTGACCATGCAGACCATCTTTATGATGCAAATGAATCATCACTCCGATATGGAACTCCTGGTTTTTGTGCGCCAGAGCAGCAGACAGGAGAGGCATTAGGAGTTTATACCGATATTTATCAAATAGGTGCACTTTTATATTATCTTTCTGCAGGGCATATAAGAAAAGAAGGAGATATGTATCCTCTTGATGGAATGCTTGGCAGAATCATTGAGATATGTGTCCGTGAGGATAAAGCGCAAAGATATCCAACAATCTCAG
>DEPC01000026.1 GCA_002358555.1 Hungatella sp. UBA3402
CCGGAAGAACGGGCAAAAATGCTGACAGGCTGTAGTGAGGTATAAACAGGGGTATTTCAGAGGATGATGGTGGATAACAAAAAACAGTGATTGCAGGGGAGGATTGAGTTTTGGAAAAAAAGGATATGGCATTATTGATAGAGGTGGAGGATACACTGGCTGATATGGATGAAGCACTGGAACAGCTTTCGGGGCATGGACATGCCAACGGAGAGTTTATCAAGCTGGATAATGTGTTTGATGTGATTTACCGTAATTCCCATACGGTTTATTCAGGGAATCCGGAGGAAGGGCAGGAGTTGTTTTTTCGGATATTAATGTGCAGGAACCTGACACCGGAGCAGCGGGCGGATATTCTGATGAATGGAACAGTACGCAAATGAGAATAAAGTTGTAGAGAGTGTGTGTATGAAACAGGGCAATGCCCAAAAGGCAACAATAGAAAATATTATTGTTTCTTGGGCATTGCTTTGTTATAATGAAATAAAACGATTACAAGGAGGAGCAGTTCCTATGGAAATCCGTGTTCTTCGTTATTTTCTCACTGTGGTAAGGGAAGAAAGTATTACTAAAGCTGCAGATGTACTTCATATTACACAGCCGACGCTCAGCCGCCAGTTATCACAAATGGAAAATGAAATTGGAGTTAGGTTATTTCATAGAGGTACAAGGAAAATCACTCTGACAAATAAGGGGATTTTGCTTCGGAGGAGAGCAGAGGAAATTTTACAGTTGGTAGATAATACAGAAAAAGAACTGGTGGAGCAGGAAGAACAAATTGAAGGGAAAATCACAATAGGCTGTGGGGAGCTTGCTTCTGTTCAGATTTTGTCAGAACTGATTAGGGATTTCAGCAAAAAGCATTCAGGTGTAAGTTATGACATTTTTACGGCAACAGCAGATTTGGTAAAGGAACAGATGGATAAAGGTCTGATTGATATTGGGCTTTTGTTGGAACCGGTAGATATTGAAAAGTATGAGTTTATTCGTTTGAATACGAGGGAAAAGTGGGTTGTGCTAATGCGGCCGGATGATGAACTTGCAAAAAAAGAATCTGTCAGTGCGAAGGATTTATCAGAACTGCCCATGATTCTGCCACGGCGTCTGAATGTGCAAAGTGAGCTTGCCAGTTGGTTTGGTGATTACTATGCAGATTTGCATATATTGTTTACCAGTAACCTGAATACAAATGGGGCGGTGATGGTAAGGAACGGCTTGGGATATTCGGTGGTAATTGAAGGTTCTGTCCCTTTCTGGGATCAGTCAAAGATAACATACCGTCCGTTATCGCCGGAACTGACAGCAACATGTGTACTGGCGTGGAAACGTCAGCAGCCCTTTAGTCTTGCAGCAACAAAATTTATAGAATACGCAAAATGCTTTTTAGGCATGAGTATGGCATAAAAATTAAGTATTTGCTATAAAAAGAACAGGGGAATATAATGTAAGTGTACAAGATAATGAACTTCACCTGATGAAAAGAATCATCAAGGAATGCGGGGTTCTTTCAGGTACACTTACTTTTTTCTCTTTCTCCTTATGATATATATTATACATAAGACAATATCAGATACAGAGCCAACCTTTACATTGTAAAGGTTATTGTGCCTGATCCTTGTTAGTGGAAGAAAAATATATTAGGAGAATAAACAAAATATAGCAGCATGTATATTGCGTTCTGTTAAGAAAGCATATTTATAGAAGGCTTTTGGAGATGGTGTACTGAAAATGGAGGCATAAATGACGGCAGAGGAAGTAAGCAGACATTATCATATCAGCATGGATAAAATCAGGTATTGTGAAGAAAATGGGTTATTGGAACACAGTGTTTTGCCATGTGGAAAAACAGAATATACAGAGGCACAGACTGACCATCCGGATTTAACAATGGAAGTTATTCCCATCGGCAAAGTTATATCTGATTTATCTGTGTTTGATACGTTAAATAGTACAGAATATACTATATTCACATTATCAGAATAGAGAAGGGAAGATAAATGTCTGTTTCAAAGAAATTATTTAACAGAAAAGAATTATTAAAACTGATATTCCCTCTTATGGTAGAGCTTGCCTTTACCTTGCTAGTGGGCATGATTGATACCGTCATGGTTTCCAGTGTGGGAGAGGCAGCAGTTTCAGGCGTATCTTTGATTGATACGGTATTTCAGCTCCTGATATACATTTTTGCGGCTTTTGCAACCGGAGGGGCAGTAGTGGCCGGGCAGTATCTTGGTGCGGGAAAAAAAGAAGAGGCAAGAACCACATCAGGACAGCTTGTATGGTTTTCAGGTCTGGTATCCATAGGAATCATGGGATTTATCTATCTCATACGAAAGTTTCTCCTTACCGTTGTATTTGGTGCAATAACACCAGGGGTATATAGGTGCGCCAATAACTATCTGCTGATTGTGGCTTTATCAATACCGGCGCTGTCCGTTTATGAATCCGGGGCAGCCATTTTCCGCACGATGGGAAATTCAAAAATTACGATGTACCTTTCAGCCATGATGAATTTGATAAATATCTGTGGCAATGCAGTTTTTATTTATCTTCTGAAGTTTGGAACAGTTGGGGCAGCGGCTGCCACTGTAGTTTCAAGGTATGCGGCAGCAGTTGTAATCATCTGTCTTTTGTTACAGAAAAAGAGTGTACTGCATTTAGAAAAGACTCTGCATTATAAGCTGGATGGTATTCAGATACGGAAGATTCTGTCAATCGGAGTACCGAATGGCATAGAGAACGGTTTATTTCAGGCTGGAAAGATTATTCTGGCAAGTTTGGTTGCCGGCTTTGGTACTTCTGCTATTACGGCCAATGCAATCTGCCAGACGGTAGCCAGTATTCAGGTAATACCCGGCTCTGCCATGCAGCTTGCTGTAACCACAGTGATTGCAAGATGTATCGGGGCGAAGGATGAAGAACAGGCACGGTATTATAACCGGGTGCTTCTGCTTATGTCATATATTGCACTGTTTGTATTTTGCGGAATGATGTGGCTTGCCCTTCCTGTTATACTGAAATGGTATCATTTATCCCAGACTACGGCAGGGCTTACATCACGGATGGTATTGGTACATACCACAGGGGCAGTGTTAATCTGGCCGCTGGCTTTTGTGCTTCCGGCATCCATGCGGGCAGCAGGCGATGTGAGATTTGCCATGATAATATCCATTATTTCCATGTGGGTATTCCGCATTGGGGCGGCATATCTGTTTGCAGGAACTCTTGGGATTGGGGCACTTGGTATATGGCTTGCCATGGTCTGTGACTGGATGTTTCGTGCGGTGGTATTCAGCATCCGGTGGCTAAGCGGAAAATGGAAAGAATACCAGATGGTTTAATATAAAAAAGGCAAAATATATTGCAGAAAGGCGGATTATAATTATGTTAGGAAATTTTAGTTTCAGCAACCCGACAAAACTGTATTTTGGGGAGGATTCCCTGCAGTATTTGAATGAGGAACTGCCAAAGTACGGCAAGAATGTACAGCTTATTTATGGTGGCGGCTCGATTAAGAAAAATGGTATTTATGAGCAGGTTGTGGAGATTTTGAAAGCAAATGGAAAAGAGATTTTTGAGGATGGCGGTGTTATGCCTAATCCAACAGTGGAAAAACTGTATGAGGGCATTCGGATGGCAAGAGAGAATCAGGTGGATTTATTACTGGCGGTTGGTGGAGGATCAGTTTGTGATTATGCAAAGGCGGTATCCATATCGGTTCATTGTGACGAAGATCCGTGGGAAAAATATTATCTAAAATTTGAAGAGCCGGATTGTGAGATTATTCCTGTAGGCTGTGTGCTGACAATGGCGGGAACCGGTTCGGAAATGAATGGTGGGGCTGTAATCACAAATCATGAAAGCAAATTGAAAATTGGGCATGTATTTAGTGAGGATGTGATGCCGAGGTTTTCCATTTTAAATCCGAAATTTACTTTTTCCCTTCCAAAACGTCAAATGGTGGCTGGTATTTATGATATTTTTAATCATATTTGTGAACAGTATTTTTCAGGAGAGGATGACAATACCAGTGATTATATTAGTGAGGCATTGATGAAATCAGTCATTCACAGTTCCCGGATTGCTATTCAGAATCAGGAAGACTATGAAGCACGCTCCAATATTATGTGGACAGCTACATGGGCTTTGAATACGCTGGTGTCAAAAGGAAAGGACACTGACTGGATGGTGCATATGTTAGGGCAGTCTGCAGGTGCATATACTGATGCCACACATGGCATGACGCTTTCGGCTGTATCACTTCCGTATTACCGTTATATCATGCCCTATGGTCTTCCAAAGTTTGTACGGTTTGCAAAGGAAGTGTGGGGAGTAAATGGAGATGGAAAGACAGAGGAACAGATTGCAGAAGAAGGACTGGCGGCAATGGAGAACTGGATGAAGGAGCTGGGAGTGGCAATGCATCTTGGAGAGCTTGGTGCAACAGAGGATATGCTTGATGGTATCGCAGACGGAACAATCATTATGGAGGGCGGTTATAAAGTGTTGAACCGTGATGAGGTGCTTAAAATTTTGAAGGATAGTCTGTAAAACATAGTGGGAGGAATACAAAAAATGGAGTATCTCTTTGTGAGGTACTCTATTTTTATACCCAA
>DEPC01000128.1 GCA_002358555.1 Hungatella sp. UBA3402
CTGAAGTTCATTTTCTTCAACTTTTTCACCATTATATCTTGCAACAAATTCATTCGAAAAAAGAAGCAGACTTATTCCATCACAGATAATATGATGAAAATCAGCAAACATATACGTACAATCTTCTTTTTCCAAAAATGCGAATCTGAAAAGAGGCGCCTTCGATAAATCAAAAGGGCGTACAAAACGATTCATAAGAACAGAAAGTTCTTCACTCTTATCCTGAATATCCTCAAATACAACAGTAAGCTTGGAAGCAATTACCTGTCTAGGCTCACCATTCACAATTTGAAAAGAAGTTCGAAGAATGCTGTTGGCATCCACTATCTTCTGAATAGCTTCCTTCATTTTTTCAACCTTTACTTCTCCTTTGAAGCATAAAATCTGTGGCATATTATAAGCAAGTCCATCTGGCTGCATTTGGGCAATGGAATAAATTCGTTTCTGTGCATAACCAAGGCTATAATTATCTTTCTCTAAAGTTTTGGATATCGTTTCAGTGCTTTCACCTACCCCGTTCATAATCAGTCCTGCAAGCTTCTTAGGTGTAGCATAATCATAAATCTTACGGTAATTAATCATACAACCAAAAGTCTCACTTATCCTGTTAGATAATGCCATTGTACGGAGAGAATGACCACCAATCTCAAAAAAGTCATCATTTACACCAACAGGAGCATTTTGAAGTATTTCTTCCATAATCCTGCAAATTTCTTTTTCCGTCTCATTTGTAGGTGCCTCATAGGATCTGTTACTGCATTCTCCTGCTAAAGGTAAAGCCTTGATATCCACCTTTCCATTGCTATTTAGTGGAATATCTTTCATTTCCATGAACCTAGATGGAATCATATATTCTGGCAACTTATCCTTCAAGAACTTACGTATTTCTCCACTTTCTACTTTATTCTCCTTTTTCAAAACAAAATAAAGAACAATTTCATCTCCTTGTTTGGAATCGCTCACAAATCTTGCGACACAAGAATCTATTTTTGACATACTTCCAACTGCTACCTCGATTTCACCTAGCTCGACTCTATAACCGCGAAGTTTTATTTGCTGATCGATTCTTCCAAGATATTCTATATTACCATCGGGAAGCCATCTTCCCACGTCGCCACTTCGATACATCTTTCCTTCCGTAAAAGGACAATCCGTAAACTTGGATGCTGTCAATTCTGGCATTCCCAAATAACCTCTGGCAAGTCCATCACCAGCAATGCAGATTTCACCTCTAACACCTGGATTACACAAAGCATTTCCATTCAAGATGTAAATATTTTTATTGCACATAGGTCTACCAATTGGCACTCTTTTTCCTACAGGCTCTCCTTTTTTATGTTTCCAAAATGAAGCACAAACTGTCGTTTCCGTTGGCCCATAATCATTGGAATAAATACCGAGTTCAGTGTACTTTTGAACAATATCCACTGTAGTTTCGGATCCTGCAGTAATTATAGTTCTGAAACTTTTCAATTTTTCTATTGAAAGCTGACTCAAAACCACTGGTGGCAAAACTGAAATGGTTATTTCATTTTTCTCTATAAAATCTGCAAGCCTTTCCATATCCTTCCTACAATCTTCAGGAACAATATACAAAGTAGCCCCATTAAAAATGGACATCGAAAACTCTGACAAAGTTGCATCAAAAGCATAATTTGCAAACTGCATAACTCTGTCCCTCTCATTTATCTGATGCACCTGTCTAAAATATTCTCTTAGATTAGAAACACCACCGTGTTCCACCATAACACCCTTAGGTTTCCCCGTTGTTCCAGAGGTATAGATAATATAAGCCAACTCATCAAAAGCAACATTTGAATAATCATTATCTGCTTCCATTTTTTCTGTTTTTTCAAGAGAAAGAATACGACATTCATTCGTTTCAATAGTTGTATTCGTCAAAAGCAAAACAGCTTCACTATCTGAAAGCATATAATCCATTCTTTCCTTTGGACAATCATTCACAATTGGAAGATATACCCCACCAGCATATAAAACTCCCAAAATAGCTTGAATCATATCGATGCCTGGAGTAAAATACAAGCCTACAACATCTCCTTGCTGAATGCCCAACTTATGCAAAACGCCTGCTAAATGCAATGATTTTTCCCGTAAATCATGATACGTAATAGAATTATTTCCATCAACAACGGCTGTTGCCTCTCCATATTCTTTCACCTGCTCATCAAACATTTCAGGAATAGAACATCTTGGATAATCCACCCTTTCGCCCCTGGCAAATTGGTCAAGAAGTTCTCTCTCTTTTTCACTAATCAGATTGATATCTCCCACCTTTTTATCAGATTCCTCAATCGCATAAAGCACAATACTCTGCAGCATTGCCGCAATATTCTGTATCCTTTCCTCTGAAAACAAGGCTGTTTTATATCGCAAATGAATATCAACAACTCCATCATGCTCCATACATTCAAAATTCAAGTCAAAAGGTTCCTTGTAACTTTCATATTCAAAAGGCTTCATAAGTCCGTCTGTTCCAAAGCCTGAACGAGCATTAGTAATCTCATAAACATACATAACATTGAGAGACTGTCCTTTTGAAATGCCCAGATCTTCGGAAAGATGATTGAATGGATATTCCATATTTTCCATAAAGGAGGAATAGTTCTTTTTCACTTCTGACAAAACTTGTTTAAATGTATCTTCTCTGTTATAGTGAGTGCATATGGCAATTGTATTGGTAAACATACCGAAGCTTTCAATAAACTGATTCTTACGACATGAGACAGGAACTGCTATCGCAATATGATCCTCAAAGCTGAGTCTGTGGAGTAAAAGTCCAATGCACGCCTGAAAAAACATAAAAGGTGTTGCATTGTTATCCGCACAAAATCTTCTGATTTTTGAAACAGTCTTCTGATCAACCACTGATAATACTGAAGCACCTGCAAGACTAACTTCTTCATTACTGATATCGTATGGTAATGAAAGGTTTAACACTACATCCTGAAGACTTTCCTTCCAGAATTTTTTCTGCTTTAGATATTTTTCTGAAAGAAAATATTCTTTTTCCATAAGTGCATAATCTCCATACTGAGCAGAAACCTTTTCTGGTAAATTATAATTATACATTTTTAGGATTTCCATGGCATAAAGATTCATGGAAACACCATCAGCTATTGCATGATGAAAATGAAAAACCAGTAATTTTTTTTGGTCAGCAGTATAGATAAAAAGAATCTCCATCAAAGGAGGATTTTTCATATCAAAAGTGCACAAATTTTCTCTCACAAATTCATTGATATCATCGTATTTTGTCTGTGTCAGTTTCTTAATCTTCATATGGCAATCACTCAGGTATTTCATACAGAACTCACCATGATTCATATAAAGAGAAGCGCTTAAAACTCTATGTCTTTTTAACTGTTCGTTGGCACACTCTTCTAACCTGTCAATGTCAAAATCACCTTCAATGTAATAAGCACCAACAAGATCATAAAGTCCTTTGTCATTCATTTCACATTCTGAAAAGATTCTAGCCTGCATAGTAGACATTGGATATTCTGTTTCTTCCACTATTTCAGACACTGTTTCTTCCACTTGTTTCCCTTTTTCTCCCTCTTTTTCATTAGTCTTTACAAAATCACATATTTTATCAATACTATTTAATGACTCATAGAACTCCTTCGGTTCAATACTCACACCATAATGCTGTTCAATCTGCATTGAAATTTTATAGAAAGATAAGGATTCAAATCCATATACTGTAAGAGATCTGTCTGTTTCAATATCTTCTTCTGAAAGACCAGATACATTAGCAGCTTGCTCTATCAATCCATCTCGTAAATTTTCAAAGTTGTTTACCGCTTCCACAGATTGAGATTTTTTTTCAGATAAATCCTGTCTTCCAGAAGAACCACCAAAGAATACAAGATTTCTCCAACATGTTTTTCTGTCAAAGCAATAGCCTGGAAGAATAGGTTGTTCTGCAATCGGATATAAATATACATCATCCACTCTATTCCAGTCCAAATGCAATCCCTTTAGATAGATAGTCTTTAATGCTGAAAGGAAATGTTCTTTACCTCCATTCAACACAACGGTGTTCTCTTTTTTCTCTGCTTCCCCAATCACAATTGAGAGTTTCCACCACGAAGAAATCTTTTCATTATTTTCAGAAAGTAAATCTCCCTCTAGAACTTCTGCTTCCATAGCTAATTCTAAACAGTCTTCAGCAGAAAGTACATTTTTTGCCCCAGCCTGCTCAATTGCTTCTATTAAAAGCCCTTTATTCTGTTTATCTAGCGCAACAGCTATCTTAGTCACTGTATCAAAACTGATTGTTCCCTTTATATATTCCAAAGACAGTTTCCCAATACCAAAGGCTACCATATCCCCAAACTCAGGAAGAATAGATTTAAGCATATTATAATATGCAACCTGAACAGCCACCTGCAACATAATATTACATCTGGCTTCCTCATCTCTGGTATGGCCATAAATCTGATTAAAGATAGAAACATGTTCTAATTCAAGATAACGATTGTCAAAATCAATCAATGTATTTCGAAAAGCATTTGAAGAAGCCATTATCAGCTTTATGTCATCATTGTTAAGCAATGAGTCCGATTGAAATGGCATGAAAACGAGTCTACAATCATCAATATTGATAGATTTATCACCATAGTATCCTGTAAGTTTTGTCTCATCCTTCTCTATTTCCTTTAAGATTGTTTTCAGTTCCCCAATGGAATCTACAATACTTGCAAATCTGAAATTTAAAGAAGATCTTGTTTTATTGGAAACGTAAGACAAATTTTTCAGGTCGGTTTTCAGGTTGCCAGCTTCAAGTTCCTTTGAAATTTCTCTCAAATAAGCCAATAAAGCTTTTTTGTTTTGTGCAGAAAATGTAACCAGTCTTCCCAAATTTTCATATTCAGGACTTGCACTTTTTGTTTTTTCATCATATTCCTGAATGATTACATGGCTTAACGTACCACTAATTCCAAATGAACTGATTCCAGCTGCCCGAAGTTTTTCCGCCTTTTTCCATTCCATAAGAAAATCCGCCACCTGAATTCCTTTAAAATCACACTCCTTATTTGGATTTTTATAGTGAATGCTCTTTGGAATCTGATGATTTTTTAATGATAATAATACCTTAATCAAACTCGCCATTCCTGCTGCTGCTTCCATATGTCCAAGATTTGATTTTACAGAGCCTATTAATAAATTTTCATTTCTATTACCATAAACTTCATGTATAGCTTTAGCCTCAATAGCATCTCCTAATACTGTTCCAGTCCCGTGTGCTTCAATATAATCTACATCATTGATATTTAGTCCAGATTCAGATAATGCACGAGCCATAACAGCTTGCTCCTGCTTTCCATTTGGCGCAAAGAAACCGTTGGATTTACCGCCATGCATCACACTTATGCCTTTAACCACAGCCTGTATAATATTATTATCTCTTTGAGCGTCCGTAAGTCGCTTTAATACAATCACTCCACAGCCTTCACTTCTTCCATAACCACTGGCAGCAGAATCAAATGCGCGACATCTACCATCTGCAGAAATTGCCTCAACCTGAGATAAACCAATAAAACCATTTGGTGTAAGCATAAGATTGGCTCCCCCAACTATTGCCATGTCACATTGGTGTGTCCTTAAAGCAATGACCGCTTCATTCAAAGCAGTTAAAGATGAGGAACAAGCTGTATCGATTGCCATAGATGGACCCTTAAAATCAAAATAATAGGAAATACGGCCTGAAGCAGAATTAATATAATTCCCCATAAGTGAATATGGTGTTATGTTATATGGGGAGTCCGAGGCCAACTCGGACATCCCATATTCACTTGATATCAATCCAATAAATACGCCTGTTTTACTTCCCTTTGCCTTATTGATATCAATACCAGCATTTTCAAGAGCTTCCCATGTTACTTCTAAAAGCATTCTGTACTGTGGATCAATAGAAGTTGCCTCTACTTTTGACATTTCAAAATGATTATTATCAAATCCTTTGATGTCACAAGTTAAAAAGGAAGCACTTTTAGTATAGGTCTTTCCTACTACTCCACGTTTTGGATTATAATATTCCATCACATCAAAACGTTCCTTCGGAATATCAGTTACAGCATCATAACCTTGACAAAGTAAATCCCAATACTTTTCTGGATTATCTGCTCCTCCTGGAAAACGACAACTATAGCCTAATATAGCTATATCGCCATTCTCGCTTTTTTCCTCAAGTTGGCTAGATAATTCCTTTATTTTTTCTTTTGCTCTTTTAATGAGTTGTTCATACTTTTTATTATTCTGCAATGTAATTCACCTCAAAACCCTTATTCTTCTGAAGATTAATCAAGCAATGAATCAAGTTCATTCGCAAGATCATCTAGGCTTTCTTCTACAACCTCGTCTCTTTCTTCAATGACAAGAATATCATCTACGATATGATTTGTAAGTTTTTCAATGGTAGCATAACTATAAAAATCAGAAACACCAACATCGCCCTGAATCATCTTATTCACCGCATTTCTCATAGAGAAGATCATAAGGGAATCTGCACCAAGTTCTTTAAATGCAGTATTTTCGTCAAGTTCCACATCACCATATCCCATTACTTCTCGACAAATCTGTGATATTCTGTCTCGTAAGATTCTTCGCACCTCTTTTTTCGTCATTCCTTCAATAATTTTACTAAAATCCTCTGTTATTTT
>DEPC01000204.1:0-665 GCA_002358555.1 Hungatella sp. UBA3402
AGAAGCTTGTACCTTTAAATGTCGAAAATATCCTGTCCGCTGAAGGCTATAACCAATATATTGCTCATTTAAGTCTTTTTCTAGCTGACTTACAGCTTCTTTTAGCCCTAATCCTTGATATAATTCATTGCCTGCATAGATTCCTGCTTGGCTGGCGCTTAAAGTCAGAGCTCCAGCATCCGTCAGCTCCTGAAACAGTTTTCCTTCAATTCCAGCATTGGAGGTAAACCATACAGTTACAGGAGTATTAGTTCCATTTATGATATCCTGGACAAATCCCTCTGGCACATCTAGTACTGCATACAGATTGCCTTTTTTCAGTTCTTCCAGACAAGAGTTTTTATCCATATATTGAAAATCACAGACATTGCCCACGCTGTCTAAAGAACTTATCATCTGTACTACCTGTTTAGCTAATCTGTCCTCATTAGGTATCAACACTCCTACAGGCACCTTTCCCACCACACCATTGCCATACAATAGCTGACTAGCTAAGAGGGCAATCACTGCTGCCATAGCCAGCAGCAGGATTGCCCCTGCATAAATATGTGGAAGTCGTTTATATGCCCGTTTCAATTCCAGTTTCAAATAAACCAGATGCATAGTTCCTTTTCTTCCTGTTCTATTTTTATTATTTTCCTTATTATTAGAGCATGTTTGAAAAT
>DEPC01000204.1:997-3978 GCA_002358555.1 Hungatella sp. UBA3402
GAAAATTGCTTTCCGTCAGATATGTGTCACAGTTTGTGGGAGATTTGGCCCAAATGAAGGAGGCGTAGCGGGCTACGTTGACCGAATGAGGGCCAAATATACCGCAAAATAGGGCATGCAACTGGCGGCAGTGAATAAACAAAATTTATCTATTTATATCAATAGGATATTTGAGATGCTAACTGCATCACATTCAAATAAATCTCCATAAAAATGCTCTGCCATTCTATTTCATCTGCTGCAAAAACATCAAAGGATTCGCCTTCTAAAGCTTTGATTTCCTGGTTTAAAGGACTAAAACCATAATCACCACTAAATGTCAACTGTGCCATAGCATCCATCACTGTAAGTTTTAGCTCGTCAATATCTGCATGAATCGATGTTCCCTTCTCCAACTGGTCAACAATTCCACTCATGGAAAGGTCTATAATCAGAGAATTATCTCCTGTAATTCCCATTCCCATATGATAATCTCCACCTTCTGAATTGTAAGTACCTGTTAAAGTTACACCAGCATCAAGCTTATTAGAACCATCGCCACTGATATTTAGTGCAAAATCGCCTGTCACCTGTTTCCCGTCGTAAGTACCACCTTTTATCATAGAAATAGTCATACTGTCTTCGCTGTTCTTCATTGTCACTTCTGCGGTCATATTTTGAGTCAGATAGGAGCCACCTTGAAGTCTGCACTCAAAATCTATGTTTAAAATATCCTGTTCTTCCACTTCCTCGGTAGCTGCTATAGAGGAATCTTGTATATTCATCTGGGTAGAACCATCTACTGCTGTCAGACGCCCCTGTTTATCCACATAAACAGTCATATTGACATCATTTAAGCTTTTATCTAGGAAATCAATCATTTCATTGACAGCTTCTGTCACATCCTCCATACTGTCAGCATACATCTCGTCTACAGAGACTCCAGAATCCCCTGCTCCCATCAGCTCTGCCAGTTTCACACTCTGCTGAAGCTGTCTTAGATACTGGTCTTTCAATTCCTGGTCATTCAAGAAGAAATTTATCGTAGAGCGAAGAAATTCTATCATAGAAGCCTTGCTAACCACAACCTCATAGCCATTGCAGTTTACTTCCTGCCCATCTATAGTAAAGACGCCCTTCTCGCCTTTTTGTACAAGAAGCGCCTCTTTAAATTTTACTTGAGCCTGAGTTCCCTCTTTATAACGAGTTATGAGTGCATCAAAATCCAAAGTAGGCTCCTGACCTGATTCAGCCCGCCCTCTCTCCTCTTCCAGATAGGCAAACACACCCTCCACATCAATCTCAGATTCCTCAAGCACTGGCCCAAGTATAGGAGAACTTTCAATTCGTTCAGCCAATCCATCACCAAGGTCCATAGTAAATACTTTGTCACAAAGCTCAGGTACAGCCATCATCAAAATACGATTTCCATAGTATGCATTAAGACTTAGTAAGTCCATATCTTTGTAAATCATATCTATATCAGCAGCGCCCTTTTGATTGGTTCTATCATTTTGAGCTGAAACCCGCATTCCACTTCCTGCCCATTCTTTTACCATTGGTTCGGAACAGTCATCTAGGATTATTGTGACCACTTCTTCGGTATCTCCAGTTGTTGACAACTCTACAAATTGAGTCACCCCAAACAATTCCTCCAAAGGGTTTACCTGTCCCTCTGTATAGATATTTTCAAATGCATCAATGACGATATCTTTAGGGTCTTTCTGCGACATACGGGTAAAAGCAAATGCACCTATACCTACAACTGCTGCCGCTGCGACTCCAATCATGATTCCCTTTTTCTTTCCAGATTTTTCTGGCTGACCTGATTCTTCTATTAAACTTGATGAATCTGACTGATTTGGCAATCCCCTGACAGCTTCTCCCAGATTTTCTCCTGTCTCAATCTGCCCTATCTGAGAAGATTCCTCTAAGATGTCTGATTCCATTTTCTTCTCTGTGTCTGCCATAACCTCCTCAAAGTTCTCATTCCCATTATCATTTATAATCTCTGTATCTTTAATTTCTGACTGATTTGGCTCTGCTTCTTCATCACGTTCAGATGTAAACTCTACTTCAGTTTCTTTTACCATTTCTGATTTTAATATAGTTTCTTCATCACTCTTAGATACTTCCCATCCATCGTCTGCTGTTTCGATTCCCTCTAAGTCTGTCTGTTCTTCTGGAATAACTTCTTGTAGCCCGTCTTCTAGTTCTTCGGTTTGCTCAGCCTCTCCAAATTCTTCTGTCAATTCTGTCTCGTCAACCTGCTCCAGTTCTTCTGTCAGCTCTGTTCCTTCTACTTGTTCTAGTTCTTCGGTCAATTCTGTTTCTTCTGTCTGTTCTGCCTCAGCCTCTGTCCATTCTTCCTCACCCTGGTTGTTTTCCTCAGTCCCTGACGGATTCTGCTCTTCTATAGGGTTTCCACATTCATGGCAAATTTTTTCATCAATTCCAAGCTCTGCACCACATATCTTACATTTCATAATCTCTTTTTTGGCTACTCAAAATATAGCAAATAATAGCCTCTCCTTTCTTTTTTGAAGCCTCTAGGTAATTGAGATAAGTTGTCAGGAGGTCAATACACTAGGACTTTTCTGCTGAAAATATGTAATCAATTCTTCCTCTGATGCCTCCTTTTCAACCAAAATCAACTTTCCTTCCTTTAGTACATACAAATTTGTACACACAGATAACTCCATCATCTCATGAGACGTTAATATGGCTGCTCCTCCTGCTCTCATATACTCTTTCAGATAGCTTCGGATATCAGCCTTGCATTCCATATCCAATGCTGCTCCTGGCTCATCTAGGATTAAAATAGAACTATGATTGGATAAGGCAGAAGCAATGCTGAGTCTCTTTTTCATACCACCAGACAATTTCTCCACTGTCATCTTTAACATAGGCTTAATTCCAAGAAATGCTGCTGCCCCATTATTCAAGTCCTGTTCCATAGCCTTTTTATTTCCCCCATACCATAAAAGCAGATTATCCCTAAC
>DEPC01000137.1 GCA_002358555.1 Hungatella sp. UBA3402
CTCACAGCATTATCACCATCAAGTACATATTCTGCATTCATATTGAGGCTATTGAGAATCTCACAGGCACTCTCACAAGCGGCTTTTTCATCATCTACCACAAGTACAGGAAGAGTGGCAAAAGCTTCCATATCCTCTTGAGTAATATCATTTAATTTTAGATAAATCATTACTGTGAATTTGGAGCCTTTCCCTAATATACTTTGTACCTTAATATCTCCATTCATCATACGTGCAATATTGACAGCTATAGCCATACCTAAGCCTGTTCCTTCGATTTTACCAGTACGCGAATCCGTAGCACGAGAAAAAGGTTCAAAAATCTTTTGAATATAATCCTTCTCCATTCCAATTCCTGTATCTTCAAAAGTAAACTCATAATATCCATTGCCTGTTATATGAGAGGGCTTTTCTTCAATATCAATGCTTACTTTACCACCCGTCGGTGTAAATTTGATAGCATTACCCATAATATTCATAAAAATTTGTTGCAGTCGTTGTTCGTCACCAATTACATCCTCATGCTCCAGCCTTGCAATATTTGCACTAAATTCAAGTCCTTTTGCAGACATCTGTGAATGAAACACTGTCAACAGGCTCTCAATAGTGTCAGACAAATTAAAGGGATTCTCTGTGAGATTAACCTTTCCACTCTCAATTCGACTCATATCTAAAACTTCATTAATTAATCCCAAAAGATGTTTTCCAGAAACTGTAATCTTGCTCAAAGCATCCAGGACTCGTTCTTTTTCATCAATATGCATTTCTGCAACAGCAGTCATACCTAAAATAGCATTCATAGGAGTTCGGATATCATGGCTCATCCGAGACAGAAAATCACTTTTTGCCAGATTAGCAGTTTCCGCCCGTTCAGCGGCTAAGGCTAACATCTCTTTCTGTTTTTCTTCTTTATGGATAATCTCATCAATACTGCGAATAGCCAATGTAACAGCAATTGGCTGCAGCTTCCCTTCTTCTGCTACAGTGACAATGGCAGAACACCATTCATAATTACCTTCCTCGTTTAGTCTCTTATATTGAATTTCTATATTGTCCTCTGTCTTAAGTTGTTTTAATATATTAGATAATTCAAGAAACTCTCTGACTATATTTCTATGTTCCTCTGCTACAAGTTTCGATACCAAGTGATTTGCGACAAATTCTGTATTATAATAACCAGAATCAGAATCTTTATTGTGACGTGGATAAAGTAGTTCATACCTGCCTTTAACCATATCAATATAATAAATTGCCCGATATGCCCTTGCTGTCCCATTCATAGCATTTTGATATATTCGATTGCGGTCTGCCATCTGGTCCCGTTCTTCTATAAGTACTTGATTCTTTTTTTCCTGTTTATAATCTCGAATGGCTTGAAAGATAACTAATGCTATGCCAAGAAGAATCAACCCAAACCCTATGTAATTAAAGGTATCTATACCAGAAAGAATTTCCTTTTCAGGAATAGTAAGAATCGCAGTCCAGCCATTATCCATATGGTGAAAATAGACATTGCGAATTACCCCATCAAAAGTCAAAATATTTTCCAAAAGTTTATTTTCCTTGTCATTCCTGGCATTTTCCATAAAATCATTAACTAATTCTTGATATTCTTCATATTTATGTTCCATAGAAGTCTTATAATAGAGCAAAGTTCCTTCTCTATCAATCAGATAATAGGAAGCATCTTTTGGTAGAGTCAAATTTACATTATTCAGTTCAAAGCAAGAAAATATCATATCAATCGCCAGAAAGCTACCTGTATCTGGAATAGCTTTACACATGGTGACTACCGGCCGTCCAGTAATAATATCAGTATAGGCTGGGGAAAGATAAATCTCTCCCTCTGCCTCCATTGCTCCTTGATAATAATCTGTCTCATATACATTATAATCAGACATAGCCTCAATCTGGGGAATATTTGATACTACCTCAGTACCTCCCATAGCTTTTCCGTAAATTTGAATATTATCTGCCCCATACATAGCAGTCAATCCATTCATGAAGGGATATAATCCTTCTTTCAGTTCTTCTAAAGAAATGCTCTCCTTCTCCCGTTCTGCAATATAATTAAGACTGATTGTCAGAATTGCCTCACAGGTACGCATATTGCTCTCCTCTGTGGAACAATAATTTTCCACCAGAGTAAGCCCCATTTTGTTGGTATTCTTCATCAGAGATTTATGCAAAACATCGGTACAAAATACAATTACTAGGATAAACATTGCTAGTATGACAATATTATTTCTCATCTTCTTTATTAACTGTTTCTTTTTATTTTTGCTCATCTTATCTGCAACCTTCCCCTTTAGAATCCAAATGTCATTATCTCTTCCCTATTATACAGTTGTACTTCCGTTTGTTCAAGTTAGAAAGTGAGATTCTAAAAAAGCTTATTTCTAACATAGCTGTTGTATTTTCTAAGATGTGTAGCTGGCAAGAATCAATTTTCAGAATAAAATCCCTCCCTATTAAACTTTAACCATTTAACAGAGAGGGTTATAAATAAAAAGCTATAAATAATAACTTTTAATGGGGTGAAGCGGAAGTAAACAGTTTTTTCCTGATAAAACGATGAAAATAAAGCGCATTTGTTCCTGTAGTGATTAAATCAGCCACTGGTTCTGCCAAAACTACAGCCATAACTCCCCATGGCAAAACCGCTGGAAACACATACAGCATAGGAATCAAAATGATAACTTTCCGATAAAAAGCAAAAAAGAATGCCTTTCCTCCTTCTCCCAGAGAATTATAGGTCTGTTGAAACGTCGAATTGGCTCCCAACACAAACATCCCCACTACATAGACACGTAACATCCCACTTCCCAGTTGAATTAGTTCTTGGCTGCTATTAAAGATACGAATAAAGGATTCTGGACATATCATGACTACCGTTGTGCCTATCATAGTAAAAATTAGGGTGGATATCAGGGCTAAATGGATAGCCTCCTTCACCCTTCCATACTCTCCTGCCCCATAATTGTACCCAATAATGGGCTGGGAACCTTGAGCAACTCCTTCCACTGGAAGCAGCATGAACTGAAATACAGAAAATAGGATAGTCATAGCACTGACTGCTGTATCTCCTCCAAACTTCTGAACTTGAGTATTAAAACATATCGTCATGATGCCTTCTGAGGCATTCATAAAAAATGGGGCTGAACCTAAGATAACGATTTCCTTCAATATTTTCAAGTCTGGCTTTAGGTTGGAAATTCGGACATGAAGCAGAGTCTTCTTTCCCAACATAAAGCTTGCAGCCCATAAAAAGGAGGCAAGCTGGCTGATAACTGTGGCTATGGCAGCCCCTTTGATTCCCATTTTCAAAGTAAAGATAAACAGAGGGTCCAAGACAATATTCAATGCACCTCCCAGCATAGTGGTGGCCATAGCTGTTTTGGCAAATCCCTGAGTGGTGATATAGTAATTCATGCCCACAGTGAGCTGGACAAACACAGTCCCTAGGCAGTAGATACTCATATAGTCATCACCATAGGGAAGAATCGCCTCACTAGCTCCAAACAACTTAAGTAGTGGCTGTTTAAATCCCATAACCAGCCCAGTAATCAAAATTGAGGTAATAATCAACATCCCTACGCTGGTTCCCAAGTATTTTTCTGCCTTCTCATTATCTCCTTTTCCCATATGGATTGCTGCAAGAGGAGAACCTCCCCTGCCAAATAATCCAGTAAACGCAGTCACCATAGTAACCACTGGTGCACAGATGCCAATAGCTCCCATAGCCAAAAGTCCATTCTCCATACGCCCGATATAGATTCTGTCCACTAGATTATACAAAAGTGTTACAATCTGGGCACAGATAGCCGGCAGAGCCAAGGAAAGAAGAAGTTTTGGAATTTTTTCTGTTTTCAGTCTGCCTTGTTCCATTGTTAATCAGTTAGCCCCTTTCCTGATAAGAACGATTTTTTGTTCCATATAAATTCCTTTTTGGTGATTCTATTTTATCAATTTTCTTTTTAAAATCAATAAATCTAAAACCTATTGTAATAGCATTTGCAAACTTCTTATTTTATGGGGCAAAATTTGTAAACACTATTTTAAATTTTCAACTATTCTACAACTAAAAATGCCGTTTACACAGTTTCTTTAAAGTAAAAAGCTTATGTAAATGGTATTTTAAAGCTATTCTAATATTTGTTTCTAAATCTATCTAATCTTCCTCATGATGGCTCTCTCTGATAATATCCACTGTAGTATTTCCTCTGCCCTGTTCGACCACTCTAGCTGAATCAATCTTAAGCTGGAGGTTTTTCTCATAGTCAAGGGTAAAAATACAGGAATAAATCACATCCAGCAGATAAGTGATGGAACTGTCTGTTGTAAAAGTGGCGATTTTTGAATACTGCTTTTCTCGGGTACTGATATGTAGTACACAGTCCGCCATCCGAGCTAAGCTATTGTCTCCGATATTCGTGATGACAATCAAGGGAATCTTGTGATTCTTAAGGATATCTGCTGCTCGAATCAAAATAGGTGTCTCTCCAGAATAGGATATGATAAGCGCACAGGAAGTCTTTTCTGCCAGATAAGCAGTATAAACAATCTCTCCCTGAAGTTGACATATATCTACTCTTTTTCCAATCCTAGCCATGTTATGCTGAAACTCACGGGCAAGAAGGAGATTATTACTGGCAGCATAGATTCCCATATAGGATGCTTTCCTCATAATCAGAATTGCTTTCTGTAAATCATCATGGGTTAGGAGCAACTGAGTATCATCAATGGCTTCTTTTTTCAAAGCTGCGATTTTTCCCGCTATAGACATGATATTATCCCTTCTCTGAAAAGGAAGATTGGCATCAATATCTTTAAAATGGGTCTGTAAATACTCATCTTCCTTTAGATAGGCTTCTTTTAATTCATTCCATCCTCCAAATCCCATCTTGTGAGCAACTCGCACTAAAGTTGATGGAGATACAAACACTCTTTGGGCAATCTCTTTGATAGTCATATCCCTGATTTCTATCTTCTCTTTTAACATATAATCCACAATCATTTGTTCACTATTAGAAAAATCACATTGTTCCAGCCGTTCCCTGATTAACATGGTCTGTCACTCCTGTTTTGTAATAAGATTTCTGTATTTCTATTTAAAATGTCAAAAAGAAAGTTGTAAACCCTCACATTTTTTATTAATGAAACAACGGTTTATCATTTCCACTGTCTATCCGAAAGAATGCAAGCAGCAGCAACCCACCTAACATACAGGCAAAACAGACGCGAAACAAATAGAAATAACTTGTCGCATCCAAAATATATCCAGCTAGATTTTGAAATAAAATTGCTGCTAGATTTTTCAATGTAGCTACAAAAGCTAATGCTGTTATCTGCTGCTTTTCATCAATCAAGGTATTGACTATCTTTAAATTTACCATGATATATAACATACCAGCAGGATGTTTTGCAATAAGGGTTGCTAATATAATAATTGGCATCGGCAAATTAAAGCCATAGACTGCACACTGAATACATACCATGCTCATTGATATAAGAAGTAGTATCTTATTGGGTATTTTGTCCATAAAGTGGTAAGAAAACAGAACTAATGGTGCTTCGCAGAAAACGGCAATAGACAAAACTGTAGATGCAACCCCCACATCGAGCCCCTTATCTGTGAGCATAGATGGGATAAAGATATTCCCCATATTAGTAATTCTATAAAAAACTATGCTGATGCACAGGTAATAAACATACTTTCCATTTTTAAACAAATCAATGGCCTTTATCTTTTCTTTATCATCTTGTTTATGTACTCTTGTAATAGGTTCTGTGCCAAGAAGCCCTGTTATACATAAAAGCATAGTCAGCACAAAGGCAATAAAAACAGCGTGGGGCGATATCCTATCATATAATAGACCTGCCATCTGTGAACCCATGGCATAGCCAATCGTTCCCCAGATTCGGATTTTGCATGCCAGCCCCCATTTATTGTTTAATAGTTTCTATCTTTGATGGCATCTATTTTAACAGTTTTTTTCTGATTCACAATCCATTTCGCACCTATTGGATTAGTATTTACAAATTGATTGCTATAAAAAAAGAAATATGTAAATGCCATTTTAAAATATTATCTGACCATTCTATTTACACTTCTTCCCTCCTCCATAAACTACTTGTCTTTCCCTCTTGCCACTGGTATAATTATGATATCACTTGTATCAATTTTTCATTTGACAGTCCAACAAAATTGAGCAGAAACCGGACGAAGAAAAACATGTTTAAGGAGATGTAGGTATGAAACCAAAAAAAGAAGATGCCTCCGACACTACCGCATCACGGCGAGGTTTTGGCATTACAGGGAAATTAGCATCAGCCATTGTTATAAGTGTGGTAATTGCTGTAGCAGTTTTGCTTGCAGTGGTCTATTTCCAGATGTCACATGCATTGCTGGAAAAGAGTGAGGATTTACTGCAAACTACTACAGACCGAACAGTTCAGGAAACCAAAGCTTGGATGAACAGAACATTGACTATGTTGGATACCCAAAGGGATACCATTGAATACGAAGACATGGATGTCTCCGCTATGATGGACTATATTAGACATACTGTGAATCAAAATGATGCTTATCCTGCTGGACTATATGTGGCCTTGACAGATGGTTCTCTGTACCATGCTTCCTTTGTAGCTGGACCAGATTATGACCCAACTACAAAGAATTGGTATCAAAAGGGATTGACATCAGATAAATTTATTCTAAGTGAAGTATATTTTGACGAGAACAGCCAATCTTATGTCGTAGGTGCCTCCTGTGCACTGAAAGACCAAAGTGGTCAAGTACGAGGAGTGGCAGCGGCGGACGTGTATTTAGACTCCATCTCCAAAATCGTCAGTGAAATTCAAATCGAAGATACTGGTGGAATCTTCCTAGTAGATACCCAGAAAGGAACTATTATTGGTCACAGAGATAAAACTATTACTGGACAAAAGCTAAGTGAAATTTCAGAAGGTATGTATGCTTATGCCAATCAACAGATTCGTGGAGGAAAAACAGGACTATCCCTCTATAATAATACATACATCCATGTGGAAAATGTTCCTGGCAGTGACTGGACAGCAGTAGCCTATGTATCTCGAAGCGAAGTCTTACAGGAATTAAAGCAGCTAACTGTCAGTATGCTGGCTGTGGCTGTCATGGCTGTGCTAGTACTGATTCTTTTAGTAATCATTCAGGTGCGGCGTGTCATTGGACGTCCAATCAAAGAGTTAAGTGCTGCAGCTACCCGAATTGCTGAAGGAGAATTAGAACAATCCATTCATTATCAGTCCAGAGATGAACTCGGTGTTCTAGCAAATAACTTTAACCAGGTTACTCTCCGGCTTCGGGAATATGTAATCTACATCAATGAAATTTCTGAAACCCTGAGAGAGATTGCTGAGGGAAATCTAACCTTCACACTTAAAAATGAATATACTGGTGAATTTGAAAAAATAAAAACCGCTTTGGACGAGATATCTTATGCTCTCAACCGCACTATGGGCCAGTTGCGTGCTGCCTCCAGAGATGTAGCTGCTGGTGCACAGCAGGTCTCCCAAGGAGCAATGACTCTTTCACAAGGCTCTACAGAGCAGGCCGCTGAAGTTGAAACTTTGGCTGGACATATCAGTGCGGTATCTGACAGTGTTCATAAAATTGCAAAGGGCGCTCAGCAGGCTAGTAACATTTCACAGGAAGTTAAGAAAGGGCTTTTATCCAGCAATGATAAAATGCAGAATATGACAGAGGTAATTCAGCGGATTAGCGACAAATCCACGGAGATTCACAAAATTGTCAAGACCATTGAGGATATTGCCTTTCAAACTAATATTTTAGCTTTAAATGCTGCCATAGAAGCTGCCCGTGCGGGGGCTGCTGGAAAGGGATTCTCAGTAGTTGCTGACGAGGTTCGTACTCTGGCTGGCAAATCCTCTGAAGCCGCCCAGGAAACCACAGTTTTGTTGAGTCAGACAGTGGAATCTATGAACGAAGGAGTACATGCAGCTCAGGATACGGCAAATTCCATGCTAAAGGTAGTAGCTCAAGCAGATAAAATGAGCAGTCTAATCCATGGTATCGCAAACTATACTAAGGAACAGGATTCTAATACAGAGGAAATTACCCGTGGAATTGAGCAAATCTCCACTGTTGTTCAAACTAATGTGGCTACAGCAGAAGGAAGTGCTGCTGCCAGTGAGGAATTATCTGGTCAGGCTGTTATGCTGAGAGATTTGGTTGCCAAATTCCGGTTGCGGGACCAGTAAAGGTTTAAAAAGATTATACCAAGTATTGTTATAAGTAAGATAGCTGATAAACAGCAAATAAAATAGGGATAAAGCAGTATACCATTCAACAGTTTTCTACTTTATCCCTATCTATTTCTTCTATACGGTACATTCCATCCCCTTGCGCAGCTTCTCCACTGCCTTTTTCTCAATCCTTGACACATAAGAGCGTGAAATCCCCAATGTTCCTGCAATCTCCCTCTGGGTATATTCTTTATTTCCAAACAATCCATATCTCATCTGGATTACTTTTTGTTCGGTAGGTTTCAGACATCTTTTAAACGCCTCATATAATTCTCGGATATCCTGCCCTAAAATCAGTTCTTCCAGAGTATCTTTTGTCTCCATCTCAATCACATCCACCAAACTTACAGCTTCTCCGTCCTTGTCTACCCCAATAGGGTCATAGAGGGAAACCTCCTTAGAATACTTTTTATGGGCCCGCAAAAGCATCAGAATCTCATTTTCTACACATTTAGCTGCATATGTGGCAAGCCTTGAGCCTCGGTCCATTTTAAAGGTGTTCACTGCTTTTATAAGTCCTATGGTACCTACGGACAATAGATCTTCTGTCTCATAATCGGTATACTGATATTTTTTAACCACATGAGCCACTAGCCGCATATTATGTTCTATCAGCAGCCTTCTGGCCTCCTGGTCGCCCTCTTTTAAGCGTTCTAGACACTCCCGCTCCTCATGGGCATTCAATGGTTTGAGAAAGGTTTTCAAAGAAAGCCACCTAAAAGCAAAACTTAATTAAAGTTTATGCTTTGGTGGCTTTTAAAGTGCTTTTACACCTTTTAAGGCAGCTTATACTATTTTCAAATGGAACAGTTTTTCTGCATTTTTGTGGAGTATTCTCTGTTTTTGCTCATGGGACAGCTCAGAATAGATGACTCTGGCTTTCATCATCCCGATATGATGAAGAGGAGTATCTGTACCAAAAAGAAGTTTTTCTACACCAATTTGTTCTACTGCCCATTCAAGTATACCAGGTAAAATACTCCTGACACTGGAGATATCTGTATAGATATTTCCATTCTTGCATCTTTTTATAGCTCTTACTTGGTGGCTAGGGTCTCCGTCACTGCCGCAGCCTAAATGAGCTGCAATCACAGTTACTTCTGGATAGTTATCTGCAAATGCAACCATGTCCTCTGGCATACTGTTTGCCTCTCCGCTGTGTATCTGCATAATAGCTTTCTGCTGGCTACAAAAAGAAAACAACTCCTCTCCATATTCCTTGATAGGAAAATGATGGGCTTCTGGATGAACCTTTACTCCCACACATTTAGGATTTTTCAATATAATCTCAGCCTGATAATAAGTTTTTGGCTCCAATGGATTTACAATCACCCATTGATAAAGCCAATCTGTCTTTGACACCAGCTCTTCAAGCCGCTGATTTCCTTCCTTTACCCCTAAGCCATCTACATAAAATAACCCCTCCATAGAAGATACCATGGCAATCTTGACTTCTGCCTGTTGATACTGTCGCTTTAACTGCTCCATAGAAAGGGTACAAAATTCCTGTTCTAAATGTTTTTGGGGCAGCCCTCCAAGCTGCCCCAAATGTCCATGGGTATCTATAGCCCAATTCTCATTCCTTTTATCCTGATTTTCGTTCATCATCAATTATATACAACGGAAGATTTTCTTGCTTCCTCAAGAATTGTATTTCCATTCTTTACATAGTCATCTAAAGCCTGCTGTGCAGTCTTCTCCCCTGTCAAGGCTGCTTGAAGTTCTGGGAATAAGACATTTCTCAGCTCTGTGTAACCTGGAAGATTTTTAGAGAAGTTGAATAAGTACTGGTCATTTTTATTGTAGGCTTCCAGATATGGCAGTTCGCCAGATACCTTTGCTACAACAGAAGAACGAACAGGCGTTCCGTTTTTAGAAGCTACCACTAATTCTTCGTCAGAGCAGAAATATTTCACAAACTCTTTTGCTGCTGCCATTCTTGCTTCATCACCAGTATTCATAACCATCGCTCCTGTTACATAGGTGAAACCATTGGGATTAGGGTCTCCTGGGATATTAGCCAGACGATAATCAAACGCTGGAAGCGTCCCTGACTCCATATCTGCTGCTAGGTTGCTCAGCAATACGCTGTTGGTAAAGCTGACAGCAATCTGCTGGTTCTGGAACATAGCATTGTTTGTATTGGAATCCAAACTCTCTGCACCTGGAACAGTCAATCCCTTGTTATACAAATCTAAAATATATTGAAGAGCCTTTACACCACTTTCTTCATTTACAATCAGCTTATTGTCATCACTGTAGAACTGGTTGCCGAACATTCTCAAATAGGATAAATTCCAGGTATCTGCCTGATTGTTCAGAGCAAATAATGCCATTGGATACACACCAGGATTGCCTTCCTTCAATGCCTCTAGAATTCCCACATACTCATCAGGAGTCCAAGTAGCAATCTCATACTGGCCGCCGATTTTATCATCTAACCCTGCTTTTCGGAACATATCTGCATTATAAATCAGGGTACCTGGCATATGGAAAAAGGGATAAATGAAAACTTCATCTTCAATCATACAGTTATCCCAGATTCCTTCTGAAATATCAGCTTTATCTTGGTCTGTTATCAAATCTGTAATTGGGGCAATCGCTCCTTTATGGTAGAAGCTGGACATAGTAAATGCACCTTCAAACACAATATCTGGCAATGTGTTAGTCTGTTGTGCAACGGATAAATTTTCGTCACGGGTGCTTCCGTCAATCACTTCCACCTTAATATTCACATCTGGGTGAGTCTCTTTGTAGCGCTTAGCTGCTTCCTTTAAGAAGCTATCATAATCAGCGCCTTCCTCTGTACCACTAAATACACCTTTCCATTGTGGTGTCAGCCAGACAGTGAGTTCCACACCTCCTGATGAACCTCCTGATGACTGAGAACCTCCTGCGGAACCCTGATTTGCCTCTCCTGAGCCTCCTCCAGAAGAACAGGCACTAAGTACCATTGCTGCTGCCATGCCTAATGCTGCCAATCTTACATTCTTTCTCATCCTAAATCCTCCTTAATTTTATGATTATATAACATGTATCATCTGCCTGGTCTGTCTGTGGCAGAAAATATCATCAATAGTTATCAGCCTTTCTCTGCTCCTACTGTAATTCCTGCTGTAAAATATCGCTGGAACAAAAGGAACACGACCAACATAGGTACACATGCCACCGTAGCACCTGCCATCTTGTATGCAAAGTTTGGATTGATTTCCTGCATCAAGCTGGCTGTACCTACCATCAAGGTTCTCATGCTTTTTGTTCTAGCCATGAGCATCTGCCAAAGATAGTCATTCCACACATTGACAAAATTTAAGATAAATAATGCTCCTAACCCTGGTTTTACAATAGGTAATACCAACTGCATAAAGATAGTAAGTTCACTTGCCCCATCAATCTTTCCTGACTCACGGATAGAATCAGGAACGGTATCAAAAAATCCTTTTAAAAGAAATACTCCAAAACAAGAAGCCACAGTGGGGGCAATCATGCCCATATAGGTATCGCTCCATTCCAGAGCCTGGACAATCTTAAACAGAGGAACAATGAAAATTTCTTTTGGCAACATCAAAGAACAGATAAAAACCATATACAATCCATTTTTTCCTTTAAACTGTAATTTAGAAAAGGAATATGCCGCCAAAGAGGAAAAGATAATCACCAGCACTGTGGACACTGTGGATACTAGGATACTGTTAAATGCCCATCGAAAAGCTGGCTGTCCCACAAACAAATCTCGATAATTGCCAATAATGAAAGTGGTAGGGAACCAATCAGGAGGCATCTTATAGATGGCTGCTGATGTCTTAAAGGAACTGGTAACTAGCCAGTATAAAGGAAACAAATTTAGAAGTGCTCCTAAAAGAATAATAATATTTAAAATTAGGTCCGGTTTTTCCATATGCTTGATTCGTTTCAGCATGTCATTTTCCCTCCTTGAATGTTATTTTTTCGCTTTCTTTTTCGGCTCTATCCCTGCTAAAGTCTGGAACTGAGGAAGAGTAATAATCAATGCGAAGATAAACATCAATACACCGATGGCTGCTGCTGTATTCGTCTTATCATACTTAAACGCATTGCGGTAGAGATAATACATCATGGTCATAGATGCATTGTTTGGTCCACCGTCTGTCAAAAGTTGTACAATAACGAATAATTTCAGCATATTGATAACCTGTGTAACTGTTAAATAAAGGGTTGTTGGCTTTACCAGAGGAATAATTAAATAGATAGCTCTTTGAAATTTGGTAGCTCCGTCAATCTCTGCTGCCTCAAACATTTCTTTGGAAATTCCTGCTAAAGCAGCAATGTACATAATCATACAAGTGCCTAAACTGGCCACGATAGTCACTATGGCAATAATCCAAAGCACATACCGTTTATCTCCCAAAAGATTGACATTTCCCATTCCCATAGTTCTCATAAGATAAGGGATTAAGCCGCTGGCTGGATTTAAAAGGAAACTCCAAATCATAGCCATAACTACAGTAGAAACCACAACTGGCAGATAATAACAGGTACGGATAAAGGAAATATAAGTACCATTCTTATCAAAAACACCAATGGAAATCGTCAGCCCTATGAGCAATGACACTGCTGTTACAACTGCTGTCAGAAACAATGTGTTCCAGACACTTCTGAGAAATACCTGGTCTGTAAACAAATCCACATAATTTTTTAGACCTACAAAGGTATTTCTCACCGCATCGGTTTGGTACAGGCTGATACGGAACCCTTCAAAAATCGGGTAAATTGTAAATACTGCAAATACCAGAAACTGCGGGAGAACAAACAGATATCCGCTTAGCGACCTCTTTAAAGTTGAATTTTTCATATAAATCTTCCATCCTCCTATCTGTAGTATTTCTGTTGTACCATTACCGGCCTTTTGGCAATCTGCACAATAACTGGAAGCATTTTAAGATATCTTTATTATAAATCAAAAGAAATTTTTTGTCAATATGGAGATAAGAAAAAGAAATTTTATTTTTATATGTAAAAAATGTAGTTAATTAAATAAAAATAAGCAGATGTTTTGTATATAATATCAAAACATCTGCTCATTTTTGCAGTTTTAAACTATTTATGCATTTTTACCTAAAAATATTTCAATCATCTATGTATATCTGTATTTTAACTAGCATAACGAGTTATTTTAATGATGGAACAGTCGAATTTTTGTAAATGCCATAGCTATACCATAGTGATTACAGGTTTCAATAACCTGGTCATCTCGCACAGAACCTCCAGGTTGGGCAACATATTCTACACCACTTTTATAAGCTCGGTCAATATTATCTCCAAAGGGGAAGAATGCATCTGACCCAAGTGCTACTCCCTTCATCTTGTCCAGCCATGCCCTTTTTTCTTCTCTGGTAAATACAGGTGGTTTTACCTTAAAAGTCTTTTCCCACACGCCATCTGCCAATATATCCATATATTCCTCACCAATATACACATCAATGGCATTGTCTCTATCTGCCCTCTTAATTCCATCTACAAAATCCAAAGACATCACTTGAGGAGCCTGACGCAGAAACCAATTATCTGCCTTGTTGCCTGCTAACCTGGTACAATGAACACGAGACTGCTGACCTGCACCGATGCCAATAGCCTGTCCATCTTTTACATAGCACACAGAATTAGACTGTGTATACTTTAATGTGATTAAGGAAATCATCAAATCTCTTCTTGCATCTTCAGGGATATCTTTTTTATTTGTCACCACATTAGCCAAAAGCTCCTCATTGATGTCCAACTCATTTCTCCCCTGTTCAAATACAATGCCAAATACCTGCTTGCGCTCCAAAGGCTCTGGAATATAATCTTCATCAATCTGGATTACACAGTAATTTCCTTTTTTCTTGGCCTTTAAAATCTCCAATGCTTCTGGCTCGTACCCTGGAGCAATGATTCCATCAGATACCTCCCGTTTGATAATCCTAGCTGTGTCTACGTCACATACATCTGATAGAGAGATAAAATCACCAAAAGAAGACATTCTATCTGCCCCTCTTGCTCTCGCATAGGCACAGGCCAGAGGAGACAGCTCTCCCATATCATCTACCCAATAAATCTTTGCCAATGTTTCATCTAATGACAGTCCTACTGCTGCCCCTGCTGGAGAGACATGCTTAAAGGAGGCTGCTGCCGGAAGAGATGTGGCCTTTTTGAGCTCCTTTACCAACTGCCAGCCATTAAATGCATCAAGAAAATTGATATATCCAGGTTTTCCACTGAGCACAGTAATCGGCAATTCCTTGTCCTCATTCATAAAGATACGAGAAGGCTTCTGATTGGGATTACATCCATATTTTAGTTCCAGTTCTTTCATTGATAAATTCTCCTTTATACATTTTTATTTACAATCTTTGTCTTATAAGTTCCTGACTTGATATCAATATATCGAACGAATAGAGAAACCTTATTCTCCTCATTGAGACTGTTCCACACCATATCTGTAAATTCTTCCATGGAATCAAGGATTCCCACCAGCTTTGGTTCTCCCTCAAAACTAGGCAGAGGATTGCCGTCATGCATATAGGTGTGGATAAAATGCCCCTCCCCTGCTGCTGGATTGTGATAAGCAAAGGTATATCGGTTGCACCCATCTGGATTTCCATGATTGCTCTTTAAGATAGACATTGCATAATGATAAGTCCCATTCTCAATATGCATAATTCCTGAAATTCTAGGTGTATAATTAGGCCCATCTGGCTCAAACTCTCTGGTTCTTAAACATTGTTCAAATGTAAACTGTTTATCCATTCCCTCATAGATGGTATCTGTCTGGTCTCCATTTGTAACAATTGTCTTATTTCCCAATACCCGCACTGGAGCATAGATAATCAGACTTGGGTCCTCAAGTTTGGAAGGGTCAAACGCTTGTGTGCGTATTCCTTCTCCTTCCTCTACAAAAACCCTGTTTCTGCTGTTTGCACTTCTACCCATAATAAAATATGCTGTAACAGCTCTTTCTCCATCTGGAGTTTTTCCAATCACAATTCCCCTTCCTGGATAAGAATTGCCTTTTAGTTCCTCTGCCAAGTTTAGTACTTTCATAAGATTTCCTCCTTCTTTGCCTGGGCTGTATCTGAAAACTCATTACTGTCATCTGTATGTTGCAACTTTCAGACACGCTCTAGTGAAAATAGTTTCTACAACACAAAAAACCGCCTGGACTCTCTATATCATAGTGCCCAGGCGGTCGGCTTCTTAAATTACGTGCTCCCCCATGGTGTCCCACTTATCCGCCAGTCGCACGTCTTACTTTCATCATACCCGATTCTATTATGAAATGCAAGTATATTGTACTTTTCTCTGGTTTAAAAAAAAAACGGTAGCCATCATGATAGCGATTTGGTAGAATAAAAAGTAACTAAGTATAGTTTTAGGAAAAGCTATCTATTTATTATGCAGGTTAAAGCGGTGTTTTAGTCCTATTTTTATGCAATTGTATTATCAAAAAGAATGTGCAGGAAAGGAATGTTGGAGACAATGAGTAGCCTACAGTCAAAAAAATGGGGAACAGCTTTCTTGAGCTTTGTACTGGTGGCATGTATGTTTAGCCTCTTTGCTTTTAGCACCGTCTATGCAAAGGGAAGGCGTACAGTAAAGGTTGCCTTTTTCCCTATGAATGGGTATCACGAAAAGAAAGCTGATGACAGTTTTTCAGGTATGGATGTCGAATACTTAGATGAGCTATGTCAGTTTGCCAACTGGGAAATTGAATATGTAGAATGTGACAGTTGGGATGAAGCTCTAAAACTACTGTCCAATAAACAGGTAGATTTAGTGGGGACAGCCCAATATTCGGCGGAAAGGGCTGCCATCTACCAATATGCAGACCTTTCAAGTGGCTATACCTTTGGTATCATTGCTACCAATGCAGATAGCTCTCTTGCATATGAAGATTTTGAAGCCATGAAAGAGATTACCTTTGGAATGGTAAAAACTTATGTACGCAGAGATGAATTTTTACATTATTTGTCTGACAATGGGATTAGTTCTCCTAAGATAAGAGAATATAATTCTACAGCCAAGCTCCAAGAAGCACTGGATAATGGAGAAATCGATGCCATGGTTCATACATTTATGGAGATAAAAGAAGGACAACGCTTGATTGGACGGTTTGCCCCTAGACCATTTTATTATATTACATATCCAGGTAATGATGATGTGATGCGAGAACTGAATTATGCTATCGCAGATTTGAAGATGGACAATCCTGAACTGGAAACAAAATTGATGAATGAATTTTATCAGAGCAGGTTGGATAAGACTATTGTATTTACTACAGAAGAAAAACAATATATTGCTGATACACAGGCAATAACCGTAGGGTATTTTGATGGCTATTATCCATTTCTCTATGAAGATGAAGGGGAATGTAGGGGGCTAACAAGAGACCTGATGGAAGGGGCTGCTGCAGTAGCAGGTTTGACTCTTTCCTGGCATAAAGTTACTAATCTTCAAGAAGCTTATACTGCATTAAACAACAAAACTATTGATGTACTATCTTATTGTGCTCATGCAGAAAAACAATTGAATGAATATCAACTAAGTAAACTAAAAGACTATGCACAGATTCCTCTAGTTCTTGTGATGAAAAAAAACAGAGAATTGAGTTCTATCAAGACTTTAGCCACTGTTGATTATTTAATTGATGAAGCAAGCGATATTGTAGATTTAAAAACCACCTCTTTACTCATTAATAACACACAACAAGAGGGTATGGAGGCAGTGAAAGATGGAAAAGCAGATGCGATATTATGTGATGGTTATTTAGCAGAATATTTACTTAGTGCTGAGATGAGCTATTATAAGCTGGAAGTCAAAAGTGTTTTGAGTGGAGAGCATGAAATTTCCATGGCAGTCCGCAGCAATGATTTTCAGCTTGCTGGTATTTTGAATAAAACTACATTGACAATCGATGCAAGGGCAGTCAGTGACTATAGGCTTGAACGCAATGTCTATTCTCTATCCAGTGTTAGTCAATTTGTTCAAGACCACAGCAATACGATTATTACAATTCTTCTTTTTTCTATTATAACCATCATTCTTGTAGCACGCCATATGGTTCGAGATGCCAAGAAGATACAAAATTTGATGTATAAAGATGTGGAAATTGATATTGGCAATTTAAATCATCTAATTTATTGGGGAACCAGAGCATTGCTGCCAGAACGTATGAAACTACAATATGCTATCGCCTATTTTAACATAGCCCATTTTCAGCGCTATAAAGTAGTATATGGATGGAGTAATGGTCAAAAACTTTTGGTAACTATTGCAGATGCATTATCTCAATGTGTTCATGGGAAGGGTGAGGTCTGTGCCAAAGCAGATGGAGACCATTTTACACTTCTAATGTCTACAGAGAATGGAGAAATTCTTCAAAGGCTTAGGGATATCAAGCAATTTATTGAAGAACGTATTTATCGGGATACAGAAAATCAGATAGAACTGCAGATAGGTGTATATTTTATACCGCCAAGCAGCAATGACCTGCGTGGAGCTGTTGTTTGTGCAAGTCAGGCCATTGACTTTCTCCGAGAACATGGTGGAGAGTCAATAAAAGTATATGATGATTCTTTGGAAAAGGCTATAAGGGAACGTCATAAAAGAGAAAAACTTTTGGATTCTGTAAATATTGAAGAAAATTTTGTAACCTACTATCAGGCAAAGATAGATATTTACACAGAAAAAATTGTAGGTACTGAAGCTTTAGTACGCTTTTTAGACCCAACAGCTTCTGGTATGGTAAGGTCTCCTGGCTTTTTTGTTCCCTACTATGAGCAAACCGGAAAAATTACTGAAATTGACTTTTTTATCCTTCAATCTGTCTGTCAGATGCTTCGTAGACGGCTCGACAAAGGAGAACATGTTGTCACCGTTTCCTGCAATTTTTCCAGAATCCATTTTACAAAACCTGATTTTGCAAAACGCTTCCAAAAAGTACTTGAAACATACAAGATTCCAAAGGAATTGATTGAAGTTGAAATCACAGAAACTCTTATTATGGAGGAAATGCAAGAAAAGATGGCAAAACAGACCTTGGAAGATTTACATGCCAATGGTATTCGCATCTCAATCGATGACTTTGGTTCAGGATATTCTTCTCTTGGGGTTATTGAAAAGATTCCTGCCTCCGTGATAAAATTGGACCGTTCTTTCTTATTGAACCAGGAAGACCGCGCACGCCAAGTAAAGATTATGAAAAGTATTGTAGATTTGGCAGGGGATTTAGGAGCGCAGATTGTATGTGAAGGAGTTGAAACAGAGGAAGATGTAAAATTGATGCAGGAAATCGGGGCTCGTGTGGCACAGGGATATCGCTATGCCAAACCAGTGCCAGAAGCTGAATTTGAGAGGCGATTGTCAGAGAATATAGCGGTGGGATAAAAATCACCATACATTTGGAAAACTCTGATATAAACCTTCTAGATATGGACTTTAAAAAAGTAGGATACATTTGATTGGTAGCCGTAGATTCTTGAGGCTACCAATCAACAGCTCGGAGCCAGATTGCTTCTGCCTAACTCTGTTCCTACTCATTCCTAATAGCAGCCAATGGACTCAACTTCATAGCCCTTAATGCTGGGAAAAATCCTGCTGCCATTCCTACAAAGATAGCAAACACCACTGCTGAGGCTGCCAGCCATAATGGGATTCTGGAAATATCCCCTTCAACTCCCATCATAATCTGTCCAATCCCAAGAAAGTTGTTCATGACATAAGAAATGGTAAAACTGATAGTAAGTCCAATGACTCCTCCCATAAAACCAATAAAACCAGATTCCATGAGAAACATATTTCTGATATTCCCCATATCACATCCCAGCACTTTGATGACTCCTATTTCTTTTGTCCTCTCATAAATAGACATCATCATAGTATTGGCGATGCCAATGGCAGCCACAAACAGGGAGATGGCTCCAATACCTCCCAGAACCAACTGGATGATATCATAAGTAGCCTGGGACTGCTCAATCCATTCCATCTGGCTGTTGGTCTGATAGCCCATATCATTGATTACCTTCTGCACATCAGTTACATTTGCCATATCATCTACAAAAACTACAGCCTGATTATAGATAAAATAGGGATATGGCTTTCCCTTTTTATTGGTGGGCTGGTTGGGAATCGGATTCTTTTTATAAATCTTTCTCAACTGAGCTTTCAATCCTTCTATCTCTGTATAAACGGAATATGCATAAGAATTGTAATCGTCAATGCCACCTTCTACCACTCCGGCTGTATCAATCATATATTTTTTTGGAGGCTTTACTTGATTTTCGCCTCCTCCTTGGGATTGATAATAAGCGTTGGTATCAAAGATTACAAACATGGGCTTGTTCATATAATCGATATCTGGCAATTCTCCAGTACTCCAATAATTGTCTCCTGTCTTGTTATTGCTGAACCATTGGATGACTCGGTTTCCATAGATTAACTTCATCTCATCACCCTTTTTAGGAGCTTCTCCCTCTTTTAGAGGAATCATATCCAGATACTCCTGGCTGACACCTGTAATATCTGTGGAAGCTTCATAGGCTCCCTGCTTTAAAATCACATAAGCCGAAAGCATGGGGGATACTGCTTTTACATGGTCTAGCCGTTTAAACTGTTCCATCACATCATCAGTCAGATACATAGCTTCCTTATCATCAGAATCAGAAGGACCATAATAATCATTGGAATATATGGTAATGGTGGTCATATCTCCATAGGAGGAATACATTTCTAACATGAGTTGATTCAATCCAATTCCCAGAGAGACCATGATTACCACCGATGCTACACCGATAATCACTCCCAACACAGTCAGTGCAGTACGGAGCTTTCGTCTCCGTAAATTATTGACGCTCATTGTGAGCAAATCAAGAAATCTCATCGTCTAGACCCTCTTCCTGGCGGGCTTTCTTTTTCTTCTTTATTCGGATTGCCAAGATGATCACTAGCAATGCCACTGCTGCACCTATGGCAATGGGAATCTTATATTTCTTTAAAAGAGATTCTTCTTGCATGGGTACATCCGTAAAATCTCCAACATCAATATCTTCACCTAAATTTTCTTCTATATCTTCTGTCACAATCAGGGAAAGTTCTTTTTCTACTGCTGGCTGGACTTCTCCATTTTCATCTTCATAGGTAATCAGAACTTTTACTTTCCCTTCATCTTCCGTAGGTGCTGCACCTGTAATCATAACATCTACATTGCCAGTTTCTCCTGGCTTTATATTTCCCACATAAGTATCTGTAGGCTGAATGGAATCTGCTTCAAAGGCTACCATCACATTGTATAAAATTACCTTTCCAGTATTGTTGATGGGAAACATAATATTACTTTCAGACCCTATTGTAATATTGTCTGGCATCACTTCAATAGTTCCAGTATTGAGCCTGGCAATCTGTTTAATGGGAATATCAATGGTTACTGTCTCTGAGGCATTCTTAAACTCTGGGCTGTCATAAGTTTCTTTAATGGTTAAGGCATAGGAACGCTGGTCAATTCCAGCCCTAGAAAGAAGGTCTATGGTCAGCTCTGTCACTTCTCCTGCTGCCAAAGAATTGACTACCACGGAGGACGAGCCGGATGCTGTAGTAAATATGGCACTGTTATCTACTTTTTCTGATTCCAAAGAAAAGAGAATATTGCTGGCTGCAATGCTGGAAGAAGCATTTTTCATCCGCAAAATCAACTTGAATGGCTCTCCTGCAATGATAGTTTCTGGAATTGTGTCAAAACTATCCACAACGATTCTGGCTTTAGTTCTGTCATTTTCATTAAAATCACTGTTGGTTTCATCTTCTTTTTCTTTATTCTTGATGCGAACCCAGAATTCTCTCTCCTCTTTCATCAGCTCCCCAGTGGCTGTCTCCCGATAATTAATCTCGAATTTGAGGGCATAATAGCCGCTGTAGGCATCCTGACGAATCGCCATACTATAGGGAAGTTGTACATTTTCTCCTGGGTCTATCTTTTCAAAGTTTCGGTCATAGTTTCCATCATTGATATCAAAAGGAAAGACATTGGTATCCTTGTCCAAAATCATTCTGACATTGACATCTCTGGCCTCAGAAAATCCGTTATTGCGCATATTGACAGAAAAATTTACTACCTCTGGATAAACGCCATAAGGAGTTTCCTGACCTTCACCTAAGACAAATCCCACATCTCTGTCTTCTTCGTCATCCTCATCATCAGTTCCTGTAGATTTAGAAATCCAAATATTTACGGGCTCTGTAGCAGTAGCTTTATTATCTTTGCTGCTGACTTCAATATGTACATGATAATAACCTTCTGTCAGGTCTGACCTTACTTTTGCAGAAAGGGAAACACTTTTTTGACTTCCTGCCCGAATCGTCCCTATATGCTTTGTATCAAAGGTGGTAGATGTAACCTCAAAAGGAAATACATATTCTCCTTCAACCGCATCTGGTCTGGCAATATAGGAGACATTATTAAGGATTCCTACCTCCACATCTTCCCAATCAGACCCACTATCATTGACGATATTAAATGATATAGTCATTCGTTTCCCAGTCTTTCCTCTGGGTATAGTCTTAGAAATAACAATACTATTTTCACTGTTATTGGTAAGCTCTGCTTTTGCTGTCACAGGTATCGAAATCATTACCATAATAACAGCCATGAAAAGCATGAACCCTCTTGTTATGATTCCCTTTTTCATCACTCTATCTCCTCTTCATGATGACATTCTTCTATCTTAAAAATCTTGCCGTCAACAATATGAAACTGCCTGTCCGCATAGGATGCCAGATGGTTGTCATGCGTTACCATTACCAGAGTTTGTTCCTGCTCCCTAACAATGCGGCGCATCAGCTTTAAAATCTCCATCGTGGTCTTAGAATCCAGATTTCCAGTTGGCTCATCAGCAAAAATGATTCTGGGTTTTACAGCCAAAGCCCTTGCAATTCCCACACGCTGCTGCTGTCCACCAGACATAGCATTGGCCATATGGTTCATCTGCTTTTCTAATCCCACCAGCTTTAGATATTTTTTGGCAATCTCATTGCGCTTCTTTTTGGGCATTCCCCGAAATGACAGAGGCAACGCCACATTTTCCACAGCATTCAAGGTTTTCAAAAGGTTATAGGATTGGAAAATAAAGCCTACTCTCTTGCGGCGAAATGCCACTAACTCATTCTCATTCATCTTCTCAATATGGATTTTGTCAATGACAATTTCCCCCTTAGTAGGCTTCTCCAAACCAGCCAACATATTGAGGAGTGTAGATTTTCCAGAACCCGACGGCCCGACAATCGCACAGAACTCTCCTCTGTACATGGTAAAGTCTACTCCCCCCAGAGCATACACCTTTGTCTCTCCTACGCGATATATTTTATATAAGTTTTTCACCTCAATAATCGGCACTCGTTCTTTTAATGGTTCAAAAGTTTTGCTCTCTTGCTCTTGTAATTGGGCCAATATCATGTCCTCCCATTATAAATTGCTATAAATCCTTTCTATATCTTACAACCTGTCTGAAACTTTGTCACATAAATTATTCTTAATGTTCTTTAAAGTTTTCTTACATGAAACTATCCTTAGATTCCTATGCAAAGTCAAACAATGACAACTGATTTGACTCTGGCAGTTCTCCCAACAACCCTAAATCTGCCATAAGATCACAGATTGTCTTGCTGACTTTCGTTCTATTTCTGAAATCTTCTTTGGACAAAAACATTCCATCTTTTACTGCATCAACTACTCCGTCTGCTGCTTTATCTCCCATTCCATCGATGCTGCTCAAAGATGGCATCAGCTTATCTCCTACAATCTGAAAATCCTTGGCTTTTGCTGTATAGATATCAATGGGTACAAATTCAAACCCTCTGGCATACATTTCCTGAACTACTCT
Source organism: Hungatella sp. UBA3402 (assembly GCA_002358555.1). GTDB lineage: Bacteria > Bacillota > Clostridia > Lachnospirales > Lachnospiraceae > UBA3402. Next base: position 23,193 of record DEPC01000137.1, read on the forward strand.
CATGTCCTTCATGGTATCTTGTTCTTTTTTAGACAAAGTATCTGCCCTTCTTTTGTAATCTGCCAGATAATATTCCAATTTTTCTCTCCCTTGGCACATCAATTCATAGCTGAAAGCACTGGCACGGATGCTAAAAAATGCTGCATAATATGCCAATGGATAGAATACTTTGCAGTAAGCAATCCGCCATGCCATCATAACATAGGCTGCTGCATGGGCTTTAGGGAACATATATTTAATCTTCTGACAGGAATCAATATACCATTGAGGGACATCATGTGCCAGCATAGCTTCAATCCAGTCAGGTTTTAACCCCTTTCCCTTACGTACAGATTCCATAATAGTAAAGGATAATCCCTCCTCCATTCCCTTCTGAATCAAATAGACCATAATATCATCACGGCAACAGATAGCTGTCTGGATAGTAGCTTGTCCGCTTAAAATTAAGTCCTTGGCATTTCCAAGCCACACATCCGTGCCATGAGCCAACCCTGCAATCCTCACCAAGTCCGAAAAATATTTTGGCTTGGCATCCAAAAGCATCTGCATGGCAAAATCGGTTCCAAACTCCGGCACTCCAAGGGCGCCTAGCGGACAGCCGCCAATATCCTCTGGACTGATTCCTAGTGCTGAAGTATTCTGGAATAAAGACATAACCTCTTGGCTGTCTAGAGGAATATCTTTTACTGGGTCCAACCCTGTTAAGTCTTGGAGCATACGAATCATAGTTGGGTCATCATGGCCGAGAATATCTAACTTCAAAAGATTATGGTCAATGGAATGGTAATCAAAATGAGTAGTTATGGTTGTAGTTGTCATATCATTGGCTGGTCTTTGCACTGGAGTAAAAGAATAAATCTCCTCTCCAACCGGAAGTACCACGATTCCTCCAGGATGCTGTCCTGTGGTTCTGCGAATTCCTACACATCCCTGAACAATCCGATTTATCTCGCAGCTTCTTTTTCTATCTCCTCGCTCATCATAATAGTTTTTTACATATCCATAAGCAGTCTTATCTGCCAAGGTTCCAATGGTCCCTGCACGGAAGGTCTGTCCTTTTCCAAAGATAACCTCTGTATAATCATGGGCATGGCTCTGGTATTCTCCTGAAAAGTTTAAGTCAATATCTGGTTCTTTATCGCCCTTAAATCCTAAGAAAGTCTCAAAGGGAATATCATGGCCCTCCTTTTTCATCAAAGTTTTACAATGAGGACATTCCTTGTCTGGCATATCACATCCAGACATTCCTGCAAATTTTTTCACATCTTCCGAGTCAAATTCTGCATAATGGCATTTGGGACAATAATAATGAGGGCTTAAAGGATTTACCTCCGTAATTCCTGACATCGTGGCCACTAGAGAAGAGCCTACAGACCCTCTAGAACCTACCAGATATCCATCCTCATTGGACTTCCATACCAACTTCTGTGCAATGATATACATGACTGCAAATCCATTGGAAATAATAGAATTCAGCTCACGCTCCAACCGTTCCACTACAATCTCTGGTAGCTCTTTCCCATAAAGCTCATGAGCCCGATTATAACAGATATCTCGCAAGGTTTCATCCGAATTTTCAATGATAGGAGGGCATTTATCTGGACGAACAGGGGAAATTCTTTCACACTGGTCAGCAATTTTTCTGGTATTGGTGATAACGACCTCCTCCGCCTTGTCCAGCCCTAAATATGCAAATTCTTCCAGCATCTCCTCAGTAGTTCTCAGATAAAGAGGAGCCTGCTCATCACTTTCCTTAAATCTTCTTCCTGACATAATGATGCGACGGTATATTTCATCCTCTGGATTCAAAAAATGGACATCACAGGTGGCACATACTGGTTTATGAAATTGTTCTCCCAGATAGACAATTTTTCTATTTAAATCTCTTAAATCTTCCTCACTTTTTACCACACTATCCTCGTCTCGGAGCATAAAAGCATTATTTCCTAAAGGCTGGATTTCTAAATAATCATAAAAATCTACAATCTTTCCAAGCTCTGTATCTGGCACACCTCGAAGCAATGCTTGAAATAATTCACCTGCCTCACATGCGGAGCCAACTATCAAACCTTCTCGGTATTTATCCAACATACTTTTGGGAATTCTAGGATTTTTGTGAAAATAGTGAAGATGAGCCCAGGATACTAACCGATATAAATTGGTTCTACCCACATCATTTTTAGCCAGAATAATCACATGATAGGAAGGGAGCTTTCGGATACCTTCTTCATCCAGTTCACTGAGCTTATTTAACTCTTCAAGAGATGATAAATCTCTCTTCTTAAGCATGTTCAAAAAAGCCACAAAAATCTCAGCAGTAGCCTCTGCATCATCGACTGCACGATGATGATTTTCTAAAGAAATATTTAATGCCTTTGCCACGGTATCCAGCTTATAACGGTTTAACTGAGGCAGCAGCACTCTGGCTAAAGCCACAGTATCCAAAACCGTAGGAGAAAATGGAAGTCCAAGTTGTGCGGCATTTCTAGAAATAAAACTGACATCAAAAGAAGCATTGTGAGCTACCAGGGCAGCTCCTTCACAAAATTCCAAAAATTCTGGAAGCACCTTCTCAATTTTAGGAGCTGGAAGTACCATAGAGTCATTGATTCCTGTCAACTGTTCAATCCGAAAAGGAATTGGCTCGTCTGGATTCACAAAGGTGCTGAAGCGTTCCACAATTTTTCCTTTTTCTACCCGCACAGCTCCAATTTCGATGATATGATTGGTGATAGGGCTAAAGCCTGTAGTCTCAATATCAAACACTACATAAGGGTCGTCAAAACTCTGATTTTTTCCATTTTCCACTAATTGTTTTCTGTCATCTACCAGATACCCTTCCACTCCATAGATAATTTTAAAGGTATCTCCCTTATCTAAAGCATGACTGGCATCTGGAAATGCCTGAACACAGCCATGGTCTGTAATGGCAATCGCTGGCATTCCCCACCGTTTGGCCTGTTTCACAATATTTTTTACATCAGACATTCCATCCATATCACTCATCTTAGTATGACAGTGAAGCTCCACCCGTTTGACTAGGCTATTATCTGACCTTTGGCTAGTAAAATCTTCACATTTCTTCATGCCCAGTACAGAACCAATCGTCAGCTCTCCGTCAAATTTATCAATGGTAGTCATGCCTTTCAATTTGAGGAATGTTCCCATACTAACCGCTTTATTGATATCCTCCAAAGCTTCCTCTCTGGCAAACAGCTTCACAGTGATGGTATCTGTAAAATCTGTTATATCAAAAATTATAATGGTTTTGCCGCTGTTGAGAAGACGGCTATCTGTACGGATAATCTTTCCTCGGATTGTCACTTCTCCCATCTCGCCGTCAATGTCTTTAATAGGTACAAACTCATCATCAAAATCACGGCCATATAAGACTTCTGGATTGTCGCTTTTTCTCTGATAGCTGCCAAATTTTTTTCCGTCCTTAGGAAATGACTTTTTCCATTCTCCCTGTGTAGTCATAGAATCCGTTTTCTTTGAAAGATTTGCTGCTGTGCCATCAGGCAAGGGCTCTGGAAATCCCATTGGGAAAAAAATCTTTGCCAACTTTTCGGAATCCGAATTACCAGTTAGGATACTCCCAGATATGGGAAGTCCAGAGGCCCCTGTTTTTGTGGTCAAACTTCCCTCTGAATAATCCGCCACTCCTTGCTTTGACCAACTTCCTTTTTCTGCAAATATTGGATGATTGCGTAGTTTCTCCGCCACTTCTCTTTGAACCTGTTCTTCCCTCTGTTTCATAAAGCTGTTTTCGGATACCTTTATAAACTCATATTCTATATCTACAGGAAGTCCGCATCTTTCATGAAACACTTTTTCTAGAACTCGTTTTAAATCCCCTATCTTTTCTTGAAACACCACATTGTCTTCCACTGTTATCTTGAGAAGATTTTCTCTAGGAAAACAGCATTGAGCCTTTCTTAAAATATTATATTCTACAATGCTATAATTTCTCAGTTCATAGAGCAGGCTATCTTTATAAGCCTGAAGCAGCTTTTGAGGGGTATATTGTTCTGACAGACTATATTTATCCACAATCTTAATTATCAGCCTTTTCCCAGGAAATAGCTGCTCTCCAATCCCTTTTTCCAAAGCAGTTATATTTTTCTTATGAATCAGCCTTTTGCTATTGATATAAATACGAATAGAGCTTCTATCCCTGGCTGTAGAAACTCGTTCTACATCCACCAGTTTTAAAAGCTCCTTCATCTCATCTGTTATGTGCAGCTCTGGAAATACCTCCAAAAATCCCTTTGCCATATTCTCACTTCCGTTCTTTTCGCAGATTTAAAAGTTCTGCCTTAAGAGCTGGCAGAAGTTCTGCCTCTGGCAGTTTTTTTATTATTTTTCCTTTTTTAATTAGAAGCCCCTCTCCAATTCCTCCTGCAATTCCAAGTTCAGCCTCTTTAGCCTCCCCTGGCCCATTCACCACACATCCCATAACTGCTACCTTGATATCCAGATCATCAAACTCGGCAGCCATTGTTTCTACCTTTTCTGCCAAGCTGATTAAGTCAATCTGAGTTCTTCCACAGGTAGGACAAGATACCACCGTAATGCCGCCTTTTCTTAATCCTAATGTCTTAAGAATCAGTTTTGCTGATATTACCTCCTCCACAGGTGCCCCTGTAAGAGAAACTCGAATTGTGTCTCCAATCCCTTGATTTAAAATGATGCCAAGTCCTATGGCAGATTTGATATTTCCTGCAGTTAAGGTTCCTGCCTCTGTAATCCCTACATGAAGGGGATAGTCTGTCTTTTTGGCAATGAGTTCATGGGCTTTTATGCACATCAAAACATCAGAAGATTTGATGCTAATGACAAGATTGTCATACCCCATGTTCTCAATAAGCTGCACTTTATCCAAGGCACTTTCTACAATCCCTTCCGCTGTTACTCCCCCATATTTTTCTATCAAATGCTTTTCTAGAGAGCCACTGTTGACTCCCACTCGAATCGGAATCCCTAACTCCTTTGCTTTCTCTACAACAGCCTTCACTCGTTCTGTAGAGCCAATATTTCCTGGATTGATGCGGATTTTATCTGCCCCATTCTCCATAGCTGCAATGGCCAGACGGTAATCAAAATGGATATCTGCTACCAAAGGAATATGAATTTGTCTTTTAATCGCTTTTAGACTCTCTGCCGCCTCCCTGGTAGGTACTGCCACCCGAATAATATCACAGCCAGCCTTCTCCAA
>DEPC01000098.1 GCA_002358555.1 Hungatella sp. UBA3402
TTGCCATAGTAAATACCTCCTACAAAATAGTATCACTTTAATAGTAAAATAGTTTGATAAATAAATCTAGTAGTATTATAATAGCAATATACTATTAAAATGTTATTAAAAAGAAAAAGCCATGATAGCCGAAAAAGTGCAACAGCTGGACAGAGGAATTAAAAAAACTTAATAAAAATAAATATTCTACCAGATTACTTAGAAGATAGATTTCATAGTTAAAGGAGAAAGGAAATAAAGCAATGCATGTACAAACTTATGGATTTGCAGTACAAACCAAAGAAAAAGTTGTTCAGAGGATTGGGAAAAGTGCTATCTTACAGCCTAAAACTAATTACAAAGGAAGCGGAATAACATGGTATGAAGACAAGCTAAAGAACGATAAAACAAGTCAAAAGGAATCCCAATAATAACTATCTATTATTAGGCTGGCTGGTGCTGAAAGGTGAATTCGATTTTCACCACAGTCATTAACTCATGAGTGAAATAAGAAACTGATTATCTCTAACATTAAAGGAGCTTTATTATGAAACAAAAAGAAAAAAGTAAGATTCGCCCGTTGACTAGAGAGGAGCAGAAGTTTGCTGAGGAAAATCATGATTTAGTATATCATTTTCTTAATTGTAAGAATTATCCTGTAGAAGAATACTATACCGTAGTTATTGAATCTTATCTTCACGCATGTCAGATATACTTAAATAGAGAGGATTTACAACAATATCGCTTTTCAACAATCGCATATAGGAAAATGTCTTGTGCAATACGAAATGATATAAGGGCAAAAAATAGCTTAAAACGGGCAGCAGAGCATGGAGCTATTAGTTTAAATACAGTGATATCAGATGGATATTCTAATACAGGAAGCAGATGCTATAGCAATATCATTACAGATTCTAGGGAGGATATCATAGACACTATAATTCAGACTCAAGAAGATCGAAAATTGATGGAAAAGATTCGTTCTATCTTGTCAGAGCAACAAATGGATATTGTGCTTTTAAAATTGCAAGGCTTTTCATATAAAGAGATTTCCAGGTACATGGGATTAAAAAGATATATATATTTCTCAGAATTGAAACAAATCAAAAACCTATTACGATCTATTATATCTGTTGAATAGTCGTTAAATAGTGGATACTATGGGCAGCCAAGTTTAAAGCTGCCCATAGAGAAAAGGGTAGAACATTATGAAAAGAAAAAAGTCCATCAGGTATGTCATTGCAGGAGGTAATAGATTTATAAAGGATATTAGCTATATAAGATGATGCAGGAAAGGTTGATCAGAAGAAGGAAAAATAAAAATGAAACTCGAAAAATCAATGCGATTCTGTTAGGTGGGATTAAAGGATTAACGGACAGGCACACCAAAGAGAAAATTGAGAGGGTAAACCACCAGCAGTACCATCCAAGAGTTTTAAAAGAACTTTTTGATAAATAATATTTATTTGTTTAATTGTGGAGGAAAGGAAATGTTAAAGAAAGCAAATATTGATTGGACTGCAAAGCAGTTAAATAAATTGGCACAAAAAGGATTGATTCAATTTGATAATGCAATTCAGCGTGGGTATGTGTGGGATGTAAAGAGAAAAAGTCTTTTAATTCATTCTATGCTTGTAGGATATCCAATACCTCCATTTTATGCAGCGAAAAATGGAGAAGGATATGATATGTTAGACGGAAAACAGAGAACAGGGGCAATTATGGACTTCCTTAATGGAAAATTTGAACTAACAGATATTCCAGAAGTTGAGGTAGAAAATGAAGATGGGACAACAGATATGGTGGATATCAATACCCTTCATTTTGATGAAATGGAAGAAGCACTTCGAGACGAATTAGAGTCTTATTCCCTAACAGTCTATTACTTTGATGGGATTACAGAGGAAGAAATTTCAGAAATGTTTTTTCGACTGAATAATGGAAAACCTTTATCCGCTATTGAGCTAAGTAGGGCAAAAGCAAAATCTATGGAAGCAATTAAGGAACTTGGACAGCATAAATTATTTAAGAGTGCATTGACACAAAAGGCAATGGAGAAGTACACTAATGAAGATATTGTAATCAAATCTTATGCAATGCTTCATGAAACAGAGCCATGTATGGAAACAAAGAGTATTCGCCCTCTGATAGCAAATGCAGAATTTACAGAAGCAGATAAGAGTCAGTTAAGGGAAATCTATGACAGAATTATTTCTATGCATGGAATGATTGAGGATAAGAAAATTGCAAAAAGATTATTGACTAGAACCCATTTAATTAGTATTGTGCCTATAGTTTGGAAATCTATACAAAAAGGATTATCTGATAAGCAGATGGCAGAATGGGCAGCAGTATTCTTTTCTGGTAGTAAATCCGCTACCTTATCAGAAATTTATAACCGTAATGCAGGAAGTGGTTCTGGAAAGAAGGAGTCAGTCAGAAGACGTTTAGAGGAGATTGAGAGCTTTTTTAACAAATCTTTTGGTATTAAACAAAATCTATAAGTAGAGTGTAGCAGCAGGAGTTACTTAATTATCCAATGTGTCGTAAAATCCCTTGCTTTAGCTATGGGGATATCAGACACGTCCATCGAATTTACGCAAGTAATTGAAGATGGACTAAATGGTATCTACCATAGGCAGTGCTCCACTAGAAGCAGTGAACCAATATATTGAAAATCAGAAGTCATTACAAAGGCAAAAAGGGAAATAGGAATCATGCAAAAAGGTATCAAATTCAGAATCTACCCAAATAAAGAACAGCAACATGTAATTAATCAGACACTTGGCTGTTGCAGACTTATCTATAACAAAGGACTGGCTATGCGTAATGAAGCCTATGAGAATGGCAATCAAATCAGCTATTCCCAGACTTCCGCAATGCTGACAGAACTTAAAAAAAGTGAAGAGTTTGCTTTCCTGAAAATAGTGGATTCGATTGCCTTACAACAG
>DEPC01000097.1 GCA_002358555.1 Hungatella sp. UBA3402
CAGCCAGCCTGTACGGGGAAACTAACTGGTTAATCTCTATGATAGAATTTAAGTTTGTTCTTTGCTCTTTGGCAATTTTATCTATGGTATCATCTGGCTGCACTACATATATTTCCATCTTGTTCCTGCCATTTTTTAACAGTATATTCTTATAGGACTTGGTAATATTCCCTGTAACCCTTGATGTATCCTTGTAAAAGTTTAGAGCAAAAGAACCGAATTATACGAAAATATGGATATAAAAAGACTTCTTCCTTATACATGCTATTTACAAAAGTAATAGACAAGAAAAAGTACTAGAACTATTCACTTTTTAAATGAACTGTATGCCTCACACCATACATAACTCATAATATAAGGAATCACAGTTGCTGCTATTAAGGGCACAAATAGAAAAACCATTTTAACTTTATCACTTGGAAAAAATGCACCAATCAACCCTAAAATACCTGCTACAAACATCAATCTTCCCGCCAATCGATGGGTCTTATTCCACACCTGCTCATTGGTGAGAGTCCAAGGAGTTCTAAAACCAATAAAAAAATTCTGCCGAAACTTTGGCATCATATTTCCAATTATGATAAAAAGAATCCCACACATAGCACATACCACAGTACTAACCTGGACTGTTCCTGGCCTAAAGCTTTCTATAATCACAATCCCTACCATAACAAACAAAAATACTTGCATAAAAAGTTGAAAACTCTCATATACTTCCTGAAACTTTCTGTAATTCTTTCTTTTAGGGTCAATCTTTGGAAGTACCTGATACATTATTGCCAAAAACGGCGATATCCCTGCCAGAATCCACAAATTACCTTTTTCTCCATAACTAACTTTTCCGTCAAATCCCCAGTTGGTGGGAATCTGCTGAGGTAGTCTGGTATATACGGCTACTACCAGAATAATTGGAAGTATTGATAAAATCCAGATTATCATTCTCTTTTTATTCGGAAAAATTTTTTGTGTATCTTCATTCATTCGGGTTCTCCTTTCAATCCGCTGACCCATCCAATCAGGTCATCTACCACAGACATATTTAGCTCATAGTAAATATATTTTCCTTTGCGCTCGTCAAGAATCAATCCTGCTTCCCTCAAGATAAATAAGTGATGAGATATGGTAGCACCAGAGACTGGGAAATGCTCTACAATCTCTCCTGCTGTCATAGCACCACCCTTCAGCAGATTCAAAATCTCTCTGCGGTTTGGGTCTGACAATGCCTTGAATGTCTTTTGAAATTTCATGTCCCATCACTTCCTCCTTTGCTGTCTGAATTCATTTAGATATATATCTAAATATAGAATATCATTTTCCTATAGAATTGTCAAGGCTGCCCTTATATTCCCAAAATAAATATAGGAATAAATGGTAACGATTCTGTAAATAATTTACAGTTTACAACTTTTTGATTTTTACCTAAAATATCTCTTTTAAGACAATTTATTATGGAATAAGAGTGAAAAATAAATTAAAGAAAAAGCACCATTTTGGCAAACACAAATAGAGAGTCAAACGGCTCCCCAAAAAATAATATTAAAAACAGCAATATTGACTGTCATCCTGCGACTAAATAGACATGGTTTATTACCAATGATAAGAGTCCGGGCTCAAAATCCCTCTTGTTTGTGCCTTAAACGAAGCGAAAGGAATGGTGGAAATATCAACGATATCTATATAATATATTGTAGAAATCTATCATTTTGCAACAGCTCCCTTTATTTTTAAACATTCATGCAACTTTTGATATTGCACCAACCGCCCTATAAAAGCAGATTGTTCTGCACCTTCGGAGCTTCCACAATCGCCACCACTATTCGTAGTCCGGCCTATTGGTCTACTTACTCATACTAGCTTTCCTGTCCAATATCTATGATTCAATGTAAGCGTGCTTGCTCTCGTCGAGGCTTTCGTCCAGAACTTTCCTAGTAAATTTTACTTTCTCCCACAACTTCAATTCCATTCTTCTTTAAAAGTTCTGTGGTGATGCCATCTCCTTGTATTAAGGTTCTGGTAAAATTTCCATCATAGATCTTTCCGCATCCACAAGAAGGACTTCTTTCTTTTAAAATTGCTTTGGTACATCCATACATCTTAGCAATTTTTAACACTTGATTTGCCCCTTTTTTAAAATACTTGGTAACATCCTCCCCTTTTTTGTTCCATACTCCGCCATTTTTCTGTTCTGCTGGTTCCCTGGGGGTTGCCATTCCTCCTAACTGTTCAGGGCAAACAGGAATCAGTACAATATCATCTCTATCTAAAAGCTCTAACACCTTCTCATCAGCCTTTTCTGCCCCATCATAGCGACATGGAAGACCAAGAAGACAGGCACTGATTACAATATATTCCATAAAATATTCCTCTATTCATTCTGGTCAATCCAAAGGTTTCTGGTAAAATATCCCTACAAAAGTTTCTGTAGGCATCACATTGATAATAAGTGCTGGGTCCACCTGTTTTAGATGGAAAATAATATCTTGCACTTCATAGGTAGAAACTACTGTATGCAGAAGACTCATTGGCTTGCCACTGTACCCGCCATATCCGTCCACTACAGATATCCCATGTTTACAAAAACTGATATATTCTTTTACTACTTCTTTTGGTTTTTGAGTTGTAATCTGCAAAGTTACTCGTTTAAAGCGATGATAAAAATTATCAATCGTTTTTGTTGCAATAAACTGGAACAAAATGGAATAGCCTGCATGTTCCCAGCCAAATAATGCACCAAAGATGCACAACATACAGCAGTTAAAAGCAAAGACATATTGCCAGATAGATTTTCCTACACGGTTAGATACATATAAAGCGATAAAATCCATACCTGCTGTAGAGGCATTACCTTTTAAAGCAATAGCTGTGCACATTCCATATAAAAATCCACCAAAGCAGATATTTAGCAATACATCATCAAATAATGGTTCTGGTTTTAATACCTGTAAAAAAAAGCTGGCCAACATAACCTGAAGCATGGAAAAAATAACAAATTTTTTCCCGATATGTTGGTAACAAAATGCAGCTACAGGAATATTTAACAGCACCATACCTAAAGATGTAGAAAAATGGATACCCACCAGTCCAGTGATTCGGGATAATAGGGTTGCAATTCCTGTAAAACCACTGGGCAAAAGCTGTACTGGCTCTAAGAATGTATTCATGGTAAAAGCCTGCAAAAAGGCGGAAACCACAACAGCAACCGTCATAAAAAGATATCTCTTTTTCATAAAAATTCCTTTCTCCTGGTGATGAGATGATAAAATTGCTCATAAGTCTCTACCTGATTAATCTCATTGCGTAGAACTGAAGAATGAGGAAGTCCTGCTGTATACCATGCCACATGCTTGCGCATTTCTCTGACACCCAGATACTCGCCTTTATATTTTATCTGTAAATCTAAATGGCGAAGTATCTGCCTTTGAATCTCATAACCAGAAGGCAAAGGCAAAAGTTCTCCTGTTTTAAGATAGTGAAGTGTCCTAGAAAAAATCCATGGATTTCCCTTAGCGCCCCTGGCAATCATTACTGCATCACAGCCTGTTTGGTCCATCATTTTAGCAGCATCTTCTGGTTTAAAAATATCACCATTCCCTATGACTGGAATCTTTACTGCTTCTTTTACCTTTCTGATAATCTCCCAGTCTGCATTTCCTGAGTAAAACTGTTCTCTTGTGCGCCCATGGATTGCCACAGCAGCTACTCCACAATATTCTGCAATCCTTGCAATTTCTTCTGCATTAATATGGTCTTTATCAAAACCTTTACGAATCTTAATCGTTACAGGTTTTTTTATCTTTTTCACCATAGCTGATAATATCTGTTCCACCAGCTTTGGAGTTTTCATCAATGCAGACCCCTCCTGGTTATTTACTACTTTGGGGACCGGACACCCCATATTAATATCAATCCAGGCATATGGTCCATCTTCCACTTCTGCGCTAATCTCACTTAAAATCTTTGGGTCAGAGCCAAAGAGCTGCAATACCACGGGGCCCTCTTGCTCATGTACTTCCATCAATGTCTTTGTATTCTTATTTTTATAAAGAATGGCCTTTGCACTAACCATCTCTGTATACATCATACTACATCCATGCTCTTTGCACAGCAAGCGGAAGGGAAGGTCTGTTACCCCTGCCATGGGAGCTAGAATCAGTGGATTCTGTAATTCTATAGTTCCAATTTTTATTTTTTTCAAACTGATTGTACCCTCATTTATGATAAAATATTCCTTCTGTCTTAGGCTAATTCTTCTCCCAAAAAGAACACTCGATAAAAAAGCTCTAAAGACTCTAGAAGTTCTCTTTTCTCCAACTGGTATTGTTTAATCTTCAAGGCACTTCCAATATCATCAAACAGATAATCTCCTTCATCAGCTTCCACTCGAAATTCTAAGTTTCCCTCTCTGTCAAATTCCATGGTTAAAATTCCTCCTACATCTTCTGTATAGAGGACACACATGATTTGCAATTCCTGTCTGATACTCTCTGGGAGAGCCGAAAATTGCTGATTAAAATAATATTTCTGCTCATAAGAGCTGGCTCCGCAGAGCACTACCTTTTCTTCCATGATACGCATAAAAACGCGCCTTTGGCGCGTTCCTCCTCTGTACTGACGAAATCTTTCTAGGAATGGAACTGACAAGCTCCAAAAAATTTTCCGAAAGTACTTAATTTACTGATAAAAAGAAGGCTCTGCATTCCAGAACCTTCCTTTGTATATGTTCAAATGGTTCCTAAATATTTGTTACCTGGACAGCATTTTACTGATATCATATTGGTCTTCTGGAATATCTTTGGTCATAGCCAGAGCTTCCTGGATATCAAAGTCTACATACTCTCCGTTCTTGTAGGCAATCACACGGTTGCTCTTACCCTCGTCCAAAAGCTCTACTGCCTTTGCTCCCATAATAGAAGCATATACACGGTCTTTACAAGTAGGAGTACCACCCCTTTGCATATGTCCTAAAATAGTCGCCCTAGTTTCAATTCCTGTAGCAGCTTCAATCCTGCGCGCCATAGAGGCAGAATGACCAATTCCTTCTGCGTTGATAATGATATGGTGAGTCTTACCTTTCTTCCTGTTTTCAATAATGCGGTTAATCAACATCTGTTCATTGCCATCATACCTTTCAGGAAGAAGGATATCTTCTGCCCCATTAGCAATACCACACCACAGAGCAATATATCCAGCATGTCTTCCCATTACCTCAATAATGCTGCATCGCTCATGAGAAGTAGATGTGTCTCGAACCTTGTCAATTGCTTCCATAGCTGTATTTACTGCTGTATCAAAGCCAATAGTATAATCTGTACATGCAATATCTAAATCAATAGTTCCAGGAAGTCCTATCGTGTTGACACCCAGCGCTGACAGCTTTCCCGCACCACGGAAGGAGCCATCACCTCCAATCACCACCATTCCGTCGATTCCATGCTTTTTGCAAATCTCTGCCCCCTGCTGCTGACCTTGCGCTGTCGTAAATTCCATACATCTGGCTGTATAGAGAACCGTACCACCTCGGTTAATAATCTCAGATACGCTGGTAGACCCCATATCAATGATTTCTTCCTGCAGCAGTCCGGCATATCCCCTCTTAATGCCTTTTACTTTCATTCCTTTTGTTATCGCCACGCGGACGACAGCGCGAATCGCAGCATTCATGCCTGGTGCGTCTCCTCCACTGGTTAATACGCCTATTGTCTTCACTGTCTTTGCCATCTTCTTCCCTCCTGAATTGTAAAGAGTTACTAGGGTTATTCTAATTCATTTTCTTTATACTTTCAACCCTTTTTGTAGCACTCTGACATTTTTTTCACCAAGAATTTTTGTAAGCTCTTCCAAAAGTATGCTGCTGCATCTTACATTCCAATCATCAGAAGGCAAAACTTTCTTAGCCCGTTCTTTAGAAAGCCAAATAACTACCTGGTCAGAGCCTTTATGAGACTTCAAAGATTTATTTACTGATGTAATATTTCTTTCATAGGCAATCTTATCTTCAAACTGAAGCCATAATTCTTTTGGCCCCTGGTCAAAGGGAATAATCTTTTCACATACCAGTTTGCCCACAGGGTCATCTCCAATGGACACTCGACCAGATAGAAACACTTTAGAATCTTCGATAAGGATATCCCTATTCTTCTCATAATCCTTGGGAAATACAATAACCTCCACAGCCCCTACTAAGTCTTCTACTGTGATAAAAGCCATCATTTGACTGGATTTTGTTATCTTAGTTACCTTCCCTGTTATCATTCCACCAATAACCACTTTAGAATTATCCTCTACCTTTGCTCGGTCTGTCTCCTCCTCAACCACAAAATCTGTAGACACTGCAGTTACATTGGAGCGCCATAGAATTTCATATTCTTCTAAGGGATGTCCGCTGACATAGATTCCTAATATCTCCTTTTCAAAAGCAAGCAGTTCTTCCTTCTTAAATTCTTCTACCTCTGGAAATGTAATCTGAAAATTTTTCTTTTCATCTTCTGCTACAAAATCAAACAGGGAAAGTTGGCCTTCCATAGCATTTTTCTTTTGTTTATTTTTTTGCTCTATCATCTCTGCTGCCACCATAACTTTTTGGTGACGGTTTCCTGGAAGACTATCCAAAGCTCCTGATTTGATGAAATTATCCAAAGTGCGCTTATTGACTTCTTTATTCGTCATGCGTTCTACAAATTCGTCCATTGTTCGGAATGGCCCATTTTTGGTTCTCTCCACTATAATGGCATCTATCACTGCCCTGCCCATGCTCTTGATAGCTGATAAGCCATACCGGATAGCATTGCCTGACACAGAAAATCCACTCTCTCCTTCATTGATATCAGGCGGCAAAATAGGAATTCCCATCTGACGACAGGTTAAGATATATTCCGAAGTTTTATTGCTGTTATCCATCACAGAAGTCATCAGCGCAGCCATAAATTCTACCGGATAGTAATATTTCAAATATGCTGTCTGATAAGCCACCACAGCATAAGCCGCCGCATGGGACTTATTAAACGCATATTTTGCAAAGTCAATCATTTCATCATATATTTTATTCGCTATTTCTTCCTTTATCCCGTTTTTGATACAACCCGGTACGCCCTCTTCTTCATTTCCGTATACAAAATTCTGGCGCTCCTTCTGCATCACCGCCGCCTTTTTCTTCGACATGGCGCGACGCAGCAAATCGCTCCTCCCCAAAGTATAACCGCCCAGCACGCGCACAATCTGCATCACCTGCTCCTGATACACGATACAGCCGTAGGTAGGTGCCAGAATCGGCTCTAACTGAGGACAGTCATAGCTCACTGCATTCTGGTCATTTTTTCCCTTTAAATATTTGGGAATGAAATCCATGGGGCCTGGACGATACAGAGAAATTCCAGCTATAATGTCCTCCAAATTTTGAGGCTTTAGCTCCTTCATAAAGCTCTTCATTCCACCACTTTCAAGCTGAAAGATTCCATCATCTTTTCCAGTTCCAATAGATTCTAGCACTTGACTATCATTATAATCAATCGCATCCATATCCAGTCTGATGCCCTGGTTTTTCTCTACCTGTTCTACTGCATTCTGTATCACAGTCAATGTCCGAAGCCCAAGAAAATCCATTTTTAAAAGTCCCAATTCTTCCAAGGTAGTCATAGTAAACTGGGTGGTTATGGTTCCGTCCTGTGCTCTAGATAATGGCACGTAATTGTCCACTGAGGTACGGCTGATTACCACGCCTGCTGCATGCATGGAGGTATGTCTTGGCAGCCCCTCCAGTCTCATGGACATGTCCACCAAATATTTTGTTTCAGAATCCTCTTGATATTCTTTTTTAAGGTCTGGGCTGACTTCCAAAGCCTTTTCCAAGGTCATTCCTAAATCCTTGGGAATCATTCTTGCAATCGCATCGCATTTTGCATATGGGATATCCAAAACCCTTCCCACATCTCGCACTACACCTCTGGCCGCCAAAGTACCAAAAGTCACAATCTGTACTACCTGGTCTTTCCCATACTTTTCCACCACATAGTCAATGACCTCCTGCCTGCGTTCATAACAAAAATCAATATCAATATCAGGCATGGACACTCGCTCAGGATTTAAAAATCGTTCAAACAACAGGTTATATTTTATAGGGTCAATATTGGTAATTCCCAGACAGTAAGACACAATACTCCCTGCCGCAGACCCCCTGCCAGGCCCCACCATAATATCGTGGGAACGAGCAAAATGGATAAAATCCCAGACAATCAAGAAATAGTCTACATACCCCATGGAATGAATTACATTCAATTCATATTTGAGACGCTCTTTTAAAGTTCCGTCATCTTTTGGATACCTCTTTTTCATTCCATCTTCGCATAGTTTATTGAGATATCCCCAAGAATCATACCCCATAGGCACCTCGAATTTGGGCAGCTTAGTGACGCCAAACTCAATCTCCACATTGCACCTTTCCGCAATCTTATGGGTATTATCCAGAGCCTCTGGAACATAAGAAAATAGTTCCCTCATCTCCTCTTCCGATTTGCAGTAAAACTGTCCCCCCTCATATCTCAATCTGTTTTCATCAGCCACTTTTTTTCCTGTCTGGATACAAAGCAGGATATCATGAGCAGCCATATCTTCTGCAAAGGTATAATGAATATCATTGGTAGCTACCAGCGGAATATCTAATTCCTGACTTAGCCGCAACAAAGCCTGATTTACTGTTTTCTGAGCTGCAATTCCATGATCCTGCAGCTCCAGAAAATAATTTCCTTTTCCAAAAATCTTTTCATATCTAAGAGCAGCCTCTCTTCCCTGTTGATATTGGCCTCTCTCCAGATATTTCTGCACCTCCCCTGCAAGACAGGCAGAGAGACAAATGATTCCTTCATGGTATTCTTCCAAAATCTCATAATCTACTCTAGGTTTATAATAAAAGCCATCAATAAATCCCTTGGATACAATCTTCATAAGGTTCTCATAACCTTTGTTCGTTTCTGCCAACAAAACCAAATGATAATATCTATCTTCCCCACTGACAGTCTCTCGGTCAAAGCGAGAACCTGGAGCCACATAAACCTCACATCCTAAGATTGGCTTTATCCCTATTTCCTTCGCAGAACGGTAAAAGTCAATCACCCCATACATAGCCCCATGGTCTGTAATCGCAATACTGTCCATACCAAGTTCCTTTGCCCTGGCTGTCAGTTCTTTTATCTTGCTGGAACCATCTAACAAACTATATTCTGTATGCACATGTAAATGTGTAAACGCCATATATTTCCTCCATTATTCTCTCATACTAACCCAAAATCTGAATTGCTCTTTAAATTTAAACTTTTTATTACAGCTCATAGATTTGCCTATCATATATCAATTACCCACAGGATGTAAAACCCCTCTTTTCATTGATACAATCAGTATATCATACTTTCCTTCCTCTGACAGCTTATTT
Organism: Hungatella sp. UBA3402; assembly: GCA_002358555.1. Taxonomy (GTDB): domain Bacteria; phylum Bacillota; class Clostridia; order Lachnospirales; family Lachnospiraceae; genus UBA3402. The sequence continues at coordinate 9,422 of DEPC01000097.1, forward strand.
TTCATAGCAACTCCAATGCAATCGAGTAGGGGAAAATTTTTCTCCCCTGCTCATCATGCGGCCCGCAAGCTGTGTTAGCAGCAAACCTCCATATACGGGCCTGCACATTAAAAGGTGCAAAGCCTTTGGCATCCCAACAGGCTTTGCACCTTATTTTAAATTCTATATTCAAGAACACACTTGCTGTCAACCTTCTGTCAAATATTTTGCAATTCCGTCCACGGCATTTTCTTCATCAGTACCTTCAGCAGTCACCACAACCTGTTCACCAGCTGTAAGTCCCAGAGTCATCATTCCCATAATACTCTTGGCATTTACCCTTCTAGAATCACATTCCACATAAATACTACTATCATACTGGCTTGCAACTTGCACCAGCATCGCCACTGGCCTTGCCTCTAGGCCGGATTCCAGCTCAATCGTAATTGTTCTTCTTACCATAATTCTCCTCCTCATTCCTGTGAACGGCCAGCTGGCCATTCTGATGCCGTGCTCTGTTCCCGCAGATTTTCTGCCAGGACACTCAGCTTCCTGAGACGGTGATTCACTCCTGATTTTCCTACAGGAGGGTCTAATGCCTCTCCCAGTTCCTTTAATGAAGCTTCTGGCCACTCTAGTCTGAGTCCTGCAATCTCACAAAGCCCCGAAGGAAGTTGCTGCAAACCAACAGTATCTCTAATGTAAATAATATCTTCTATCTGTTTGATAGCTGCAGATACTGTCTTATTGATATTGGCAGTCTCACAGTTTACCTGTCGATTGACACTACCCCGCATTTCCTTCAAAATTCTGATATTTTCAAGTTCCATCAATGCCACTGGCGCTTCCATCACATTAAGGAGATTCACAATCTGGCTGGCTTCCTTAATATAGACTACAAAGTACTTTTTTCGAAGTACAATCCTAGCCTCTATATCAAAAGTGGCAATTATGCTTTGAAGTTGTTTTGCTTTTGCTTGGGCAGTACATGTAATTTCAAAATGATAAAATTTCTCTGGATCACTGATAGACCCTGATGCCAAAAATGCTCCACGCAGAAATGCTCGTCTGCAGCATGGATTCTGAATCACTAAATTTCCTACTACAGACAAATCCTCACCAATCTCACCATGCTCATCTAAAAGTTTTGTGGCAAGAAGAATTTTTCTCGCATCGCCATCCTCAGCAACCGTCACATAAAAAGTACGGTTTTTTTTCAGATAAGCATTACGGCGAATAACAATATCAGTACTTATATTAAATGTTTTTTTCAATAATGTAAAGTACTTTCTTGCAACTGCCACATTTTCCGTACTAATCTGTATTTGGTAACAGTCTTCTTCATCTATCAAAATCTTTCCGCAAAGGCTGATAATAGCAGCAATCTCTGCTATTTGACAATGCCTGGCAGGACTGATTTGTCTGGACAATTCCTCTTTTACTTTGGATGAAAATGACATTTCTCTTTCCACCTCTACTTTTTCCGTTTGCTATCGTTTTCGATATCCCGATGCTCAATCTTAAGACCCAGCTCCTTATGTCCTTTTAGATGTTGATATAGAGCATTGGCAATCGTTACAGAGCGATGTTTTCCTCCTGTACATCCAATTCCCACTACAAGCTGATTTTTTCCTTCTAGTACATAATGAGGAATCAAGAAATCAACCATATCATTTAATTTGTTCAAAAATTCCTCTGCGGTACCTCCTTGCATCACATAATCCTGCACAATCTTCTCCTCTCCAGTCCTAGCCCGCAATTCTTCGACATAATAGGGATTGGGAAGAAATCGAACATCAAATACCAAATCTGCATCAGAGGGAATTCCATATTTAAAACCAAAAGATAGCACGGTCACAAACAGGTTATCATAATTCTGGTCCTCCATAAAAATTTTTTCCAGTTCCTGCCGTAGTTCTTTGGTCAACAGTTTGCTAGTATCAATAATAAAATCGGCCTTCTTTTTCAAAAATACCAGCTTTTCTCGTTCCTTTTGAATTCCTTGGTCAATTCTTCCATTTCCAGAAAGGGGATGATTCCTTCTGGTTTCCTTGTATCGCTTGATTAATACCTGGTCACTAGCATCCAAAAATAGGATTTCAAAAGGGATTGCTTTCTCTTGACAGGAATCGAAAATCTCCTTGAGCATGGACAGTTCTTCACCACTGCGGATATCGATTCCCAAAGCCACCTGACTGTGTCTTCCTTGGCTGTCCAAAATAAGCTGTGTAAATTTTTCCATCAAGGGAATGGGAAGATTATCCACACAATAATATCCCATATCTTCCAACATTTTTAAAGCCACTGTCTTTCCGGCCCCTGACATTCCTGTTACAATCACCAGCTTCATATGTTCAGACCCTCCACTGTTTCTGAAAGTACTTTTTCTATCTCTAATTGTTAAGCTCTGTTGTCTGATTTTCTACCATTATTTTTATAGGCAACTTACGTTAACTTCGTGTTTTTCATATCTCCTCTGCTTTTAACCTATGCCATTTTATAGATGTTCTTGTTATTTTTTACAGTTGCTTTATTTCCAATTCCAACGCCACTCCTGATGTTTCCATCACCTGACGTTTCACTTCATTGCATAATGTTATCACATCAGAAGCTGTGGCATTCCCACGATTGATAACAAATCCACAGTGTTTTTCTGACACCTGGGCATCGCCAATACAGAAACCTCGAAGTCCTGCATCATCAATCAACTTTCCTGCAAAATAACCTTTTGGCCGCTTAAATGTGCTGCCTGCACTTGGATACTCCAAAGGTTGTTTTTCTCTCCTCTGCATAGCTAATTGCTCCATTTTTTGGTAGATTTCCTGTTGCAAACCTTTGCAGAGCTTGAGTCCTGCCTTGAGCACCAAATAGCCATGAGATAAAATGGAACTAGTACGATATCCCAACTTTAATTCTTCGGTATTTAACCTTTGAATCTGGCCATTGGTATCTAAAACCTCAGCCCAAAGTAATACCTCTTTCATCTCAGCTCCATAGGCACCTGCATTCATGACTACTGCACCGCCCAAGGTTCCAGGAATTCCAGCAGCAAACTCCAGCCCCATCAAAGACTCCTCTGCTGCTGCTTTTGCCAGACGAGAAAGCAATATTCCTGACTGAGCAATCATCTCTTCCCCCTCCACCCAGATTCTGTTTAACATCTCGGTAGATATCACTGCTCCTTCATATCCCTCATCTTGTACTAAAAGGTTACTTCCATTTCCTATTACATAGTAAGGCATCCCTTCCTTCCTGCATAAATTTGCTACCTCTGTCAATTCCTCCTGAGTCTTGGGAGTCAGATAGAACTTTGCTGGCCCTCCAATCCGAAAAGTAGTATGATTTCTCATAGGCTCTTCAATTTTTATGGAGTCCTCTGACAAAATCCTACATAATTTTTGATAAAATTCATTCATCCTGTTCCCCTGAATTTTCTTTTTTATTAATGATAGCATTAAATTAATTCATTGTACCTTATATCTTTGGCTTAGTCAAATTAGCCTGTACGCGGTTGTACAACTCTTTTGCAGCGTTATATCCCATCTTTTTCTGACGATAATTGATAGCAGCTGTCTCCACGATAATAGCCACATTTCTGCCTGGTCTCATGGGAATCGAATGGCATACAACCTGATTTCCCAAGAATTCTGTATATTGGTTTTCTAAGCCAAGTCTATCATACTCTTTCTCTTTGTTCCACTCTTCCAGCTTAATCACCATATCAATCGCCTGTGTCTCTTTGATACTCTCTACACCATAAAGACTTTTTACATCAATAATTCCTATGCCCCTCAATTCAATAAAATGCTTGGTAATATCTGGTGCTGACCCAACTAATGTTTCATCGCTGACCTTCTGTATCTGCACTACATCATCTGTAACTAGACGGTGTCCTCGTTTGATTAACTCTAGTGCTGCCTCGCTTTTACCGATGCCACTTTCTCCCATAATCAAAACACCTTCTCCAAATACATCTACTAAAACCCCATGAATACTGATGCAAGGAGCCAACTTTACATTCAGCCAGCGAATAATCTCTGCCATAAGAGCAGAGGTGCTCTGTTCTGATACCATACATGGAACATCATAATAATTACATCGCTCCAGAAGCCACTCTTCTGGCATAAAGCCTCGGCTAAAAATTAGACAAGGAATATGCTCAGCCAACAGCTTGTCATACATCTCCTTTTTTCTATCTGGGTCCATCTGACGGAGATATTCTTGCTCCACAAATCCAATAATCTGTACTCTATCTTTATCAAAATGGTCAAAAAATCCAGCCAACTGCAGGGCTGGGCGGTTCACATCCGGATGGCTTAACACCACCTTCTCCGCATCAATCTCCGGAGTCACATTTTTCAGCTTCATCTTTACTATAAGTTCCGCAATCGTTACTCCATACATAGGTCTGATTCTCCTTTTTCAATTTATAACAGTTTCATACTTTTCGTGAACTGCGACTTTTTTCCTAATCTCACCGGAAAAACTGATACACACTTTCAGCTGACTTACGGTTCATACTTGGTGTTTCCATAAGCTCTTCCACAGAAGCTTTCTTTACTGCCTCTAGAGATTTAAATTGTTTCATTAGCGCCTTACGTCTTCTTGGTCCAATATCTGGAATATCGTCCAAAATAGATTTTACTTGCCCTTTCCCTCGTAAATTTCTGTGATATTCAATGGCAAATCGGTGAGCTTCATCTTGAATTCTGGTTATGAGTTGGAACCCTTGGGAATTCTTATCAATGGGTATTTCCACATTATTGTAGTATAGCCCTCTGGTACGATGATTATCATCCTTTACCATACCACATACAGGAATATCTAGTCCTAGTTCTTCAAGGACCTCTAAAGCAATATTTACCTGCCCTCTTCCTCCATCCATCATCACAAGGTCTGGAAATCTGGTAAAACTTCCCAGCTTCTCATCTATCTCATCATTTCTCAGTTTTTTCGCTTCTTCCATACCATGAGTAAATCTTCTAATCAAAACTTCTCTCATAGAGGCATAATCATTAGGACCTTTTACACTTTGTATCTTAAACTTTCGGTAATCGCTTCGCTTAGGTCTTCCGTCCTCATACACAACCATAGAGCCCACAGATTCTAGCCCGCTAGTATTAGAAATATCATAGGCTTCTACTCGCCGGATATGTTCTAATCCTATAAAGCCTGCTACTTGGTTCATGGCGCCTATCGTGCGCAATTCCTCTCGCTTGATTTTCTCTTTATCTTGGGATAGTACCAGAACAGCATTCTTCTCTGCTAACTCCACCAGCCGTTCCTTCTGGCCCTTTTGAGGAACTACAATACGTACTTTTTGCCCTCTTTTAGCTCCCAGCCATCGGACAATCACTTCCCTATCCTCTGGCTCTATCTGCATCCACAATTCTCTGGGCACAAAAGGAGTACCTGAATAAAACTGTTTTATAAAGCTGGTTAGTATCTGCCTGTCATCCTCTTCTGCACCTACAGAAACATGAAAATGGTCCCTGCCAATAAGCTTTCCTTCTCGTACAAAAAAAACCTGCACCACTGCATCTGTTTCATCCTTAACCATGGCAATAATGTCTCTATCCTCCATATTGCTGCTGGTAATTTTTTGTTTTTGAGCCACCTTTTTTACACTGTCCAACAAATCGCGATACTCAATCGCTTTCTCAAAATCCATCTTTTCTGAAGCATCTGTCATCTTTTGCTCTAATAGTTTGATGAGCTTATTGTAGCGTCCATTTAAAAATTCTAAAGCTTCCTGCACAGATTTTGCATAATCTTCTTTGTTAATATACCCCTGACAAGGAGCATCACACTGCTTAATATGATAATTAAGACAAGGTCTATCTTTTCCCATATCTTTAGGAAGATTTCGGTTACAAGTCCGAAGTTTGTAAAGCTTGTGAATTAAATCCACAGTGTCATTCACTGCCCCCACGCTGGTATAAGGGCCAAAATATTTATTTCTATCTTTCTTCATGGTTCTAGCCATCATAACTCTTGGAAAATCCTCAGATACTGTCACTTTAATATAGGGATATGCCTTGTCATCTTTAAGCATAGTATTGTATCGAGGGCGATGTTCCTTAATCAAGTTACATTCCAACACAAGAGCTTCCAATTCCGAATCCGTGATAATATACTCAAACCTGGCAATCTTAGAAACCATCTGTTCAATCTTGGCAGTTTTTCCCCTGCTGCTCTGAAAATACTGTCGGACACGATTCTTTAAGCTGATGGCTTTTCCTACATAGATGATTTCATCACTGGCATCGTGCATGATATAAACTCCTGGCTGTCCTGGAAGTTTTTTCAGTTCTTCTTCAATATCAAATACAGATTCCTGTTCCATACTGTCCCTCAGTTTTATTATTTCCTAATCATCGAAGCCGTTTGCCATCAAATTTTTTTCTCATTTCTATATATTGTTTTATAGAATGTATCTGTTCTTCTATATTGCCTGTCATCTTAGGAAGGTCAAGAGCTTCATAAAGAATATCCAAATCCTCCTCTCCTACTTTCCCCTCCATGGCTGCTAAAATCTCCAGTTTTACCTGAAAATCTTCTGCCTCCACGAATGGAAGAAGTAAAGGATTTAAGCTCTTAACTTCCTCTGTCTCAGATTCTAGCTCTTGGTCATCTCTAGCTTCGGATGGTTGGTTCATATTAGGTTCTGACTTATGCTTATCTTTTGGTTCCTGGCTAGTCACTGCCTCTGGTTTATCGATGTCTGCAGCTTTTGATTTAAGATTATCACTCTCGTTATCTAATGTCTCTGCATCTACTTTCTCAAATCGATATTGCTGTTCTATCTGAGGATATTTTTTCTTGTCCACTTCTCCTACAAACATAGAAAAGGGCCTGGCATAGATTCTATAGGCTCCATAAAGCGCCTGATACACCACTAATTTTTCTCCAGTCTCTGTATGTTGTGCTACTGCAAGTACCTGGTATAGCTTATTCTTAAAATGCCGATAGATTTCTCCCGACCTGGGTGTCCTGTCCATCTGTTATCAGTTCCTTTCCTGTTTATGCTGCCTTACTCTGCACTTTTATCCCTTCTATACTTCTGCGATTCGTTTCCAATTTCTCTACATGATTTTTTTTATCTCTGTACCAGCTTATAGGTTTTATCTCTAAATTGCTTGGCTCTTGAGTCTTGTCTGGTTGTCCAATCCATTCCACTTTGCTCTCTCGAATTCCCTGCTTTATAGTTTCTGTTTCCTCTGTCTCTACTCTGTCTGTCTCCTCAGATAGTTCCTCTCTGGACTCCCTGATATACTGTTCTTCAGCAGCAGCCTCCTCTGGTGTCTTTAATCCGCCCCAATGGTAGCGACATGCAGCATTCCACAGTATCCATTCATCATATCCAGCATCATAGACAGCTTGAATCTGCTCCCGAACTTGAGCATCACCATATTCAATATAATGGTCTAGATAAGTTGCCGTAAAATCTTGAAGCCATGGACGGACCGTTACTATATGGTCATCATCTCCATGGATATTCAATGCTTCTTTTGAGCCTTTTAAGGCCGCCAAAATAGTATCATAGGGACGAGTATCTGGATGGTCAATACCAAAATTTCCATCTCCATAATGAGATGGATAAATCATGGGACATAAATAATCCAAATGCTCTGCCATATCTCCATAGGACTGTCCTACAGAATCGGAATCAACTCCGCCCCCAATCACAGCCCCAAACACATCTGCTGCTACAAAAACTCCTTCATCTGCCAACTCTTCATAAATATAGTCTACAAATTCTGTAATAATATCTCGTTTACTTCGTCCCTGTGTATCTTCCTCATCAAAAACTACATGGTTAATTCCTTTTTCCGTAGAAAAACGAATATAGTCAAATTGTACTTCATCAAATCCTACGTTTTTAGCCCCGATTCCTACTTCCATCAGATAATCCCAGACTTCCTGCTTATAAGGATTTACCCAAGCCAGTCCTTTGTTATCTCGATATACACTTCCATCTGCCAGCTTCAAAGCTAAATCGGGTCTTTGTTCTGGCAAATATGGGTCGCGAAATGCCACAATTCTTGCTATTGTATAGATATTGTGTTCTTTTAATTTATTTATCAATGTTTCAATATCTGGAATCAACTTTTGTACTGAATCAATCTCATTGACCATAGGAGTATCCATAGAAAATGTGATTCTTCCATTATCATCTTTTACATCAATCACTACGGCATTGATTTCTGTCTGGTCAATATGTTGAATAATTTCATCTATTAGACTCTCAGTTCCCGCCACATAAGCAGAAATATAAATTCCTTTTACCTTTTTGGGGATACGTTCGGACTTTTTAGACGTTTCTGTGGTGACTTCAATTTGGACCGGTGATGTCTCTGGTATACTCTCTTGTGTTTCTTCGTCCTCCTGCCCTCTGGATACTACTATAGGTGCTGGAGTAACCGGTTCATCTATCCGTTCATATCGGCTGCAGCCGCTTGCCAAGACGGCACAGACCAGTAACAGGCTTAGTTTTGTCTTCATAACTTCTCCCTCTGTCATTGGTAATGTTGATATTTCTTAAAGGCGGGCTTTGCAGAACAACGAACCTTTGGCTTATTTTCGTATTGCGCAATGCCTACCTGGACATTTTACCATACTTTTTTTAATTTGAGAAGATTTTATATATCACTTGGTAGATAAAGCAACACATCAAGCGAACACCCGATGCTTCTTGTCCGGCTCCGCCGAACAAGAAGATGTCCCCCATGAACAGTAACGATTTTTTATGTCATATCCTTAAAAAATTTTAGTACCTCCCATGGACTATCCATAATATATTTTGGCTTAAATTCTTCCAATTCTTCCCTTTCCCGAAATCCCCATGTAACACCTACTGTATCCATCTTAGCAGCAATTCCAGTCCTCATATCTGTATTAGTATCTCCAAAATACAGACATTCTTCCCTCTTTACATTTAAAGTCTCTGCTGTATACCATGCTCCTTGGGGGTCAGGTTTGTGCTTCCTATCCGGCTGTTCTCCAGTGATTAAATCAAAATAACCTTTTCCATAGACGGTCTCAATATTCTCCACAGCCTGAGCCTCTGCCTTATTTGTCAGCACTGCAATTTTGATACCATTTTCTTTTAAATAGTTAAGAAGCTCTTTCATACCATCATAAGCCTGGATTTGATATAAACAGTTTTTCTGAAATATTTCGCAATAAATCTTCAATGCCTCCTCAAGATGGCAAAGCCCTTTGTCTCCTCGGTATTCCAGCGCTCTTTTCACAAAATTCTGATATCCGTCTCCTACAAATATCTTAGTATGTGCCTCGTCAATTGGCTCATAGCCTAATTGTTCTAGCATTAAATTAATCGTTTTGTTTAATGCATAAATCGTATTAATCAGAGTTCCATCCAAATCAAAAATACAGCATTTATATTTCATAATCTTCCTCCTCGTATCATTATCATTCAGCCAACTTAACTATCACTTAATTCTTTTAAACTTCACTGTATTCCTATCCTACCATAATTGACATCATTTCTCAAGAATGGTACAATATAGATACTTAAAAATATTTTATAGAGCGAGGAAAACCTATGAAAAAACAGGCATTGGCAGGAGCAGTCCTGGTGATGGGAATCAGCCTCACTGCATGTGGACAGAACTCCCAAGAACAGACACCATCAACAGAAGCCCCAACTACCACGACTCAAGAGGCGGCTACAACAGAAGTTCCCACAGAGGCTCCTTCAACCGAAGCAGCACAAACCACAGTTGTTACAGGAGAAGCCGAAGGATACGGTGGTCCAATCACTGCAGAACTCACTTTAGAGGGAGATAAAATCGTAGACCTTAAACTGGTTGGAGATGGGGAAACTCCTGCTATTGGTGGCGCTGCCTTAGAGGCACTTCAGACAGCTATTGTGGAAAAAGGAAGCATTGATGGAGTAGATGTCGTAGCTGGAGCCACCTGGTCCTCCAATGGTGCATTGAATGCTGTTCGGTCTGCTCTAGGCTTAGAGGTAGAAAATGGTAGCAACTCAGAACAAAAGGAAATCGCAGCATCCGGATTGTCTCATGGCATTGGATTTGCATCGAATGGACGTTTAGGGCCAGGCAAAGATGACCAGGAGATTGGTGTCTACAGTATCAATGAAGTGATTGCCTATGTACTGTTTGATGATAGCGGTCGGATTTTAGACTTAGAGGTAGACCAGTTAGAGGTAGCTACTCCGAACTATGATGGAGAGCATATGCCTCATCTTTCTGGTTTCCCAGGACAAAGCTATAATGCAGACCAAGACCATGATGAAAAAGTAGATACTGTTTTGGAGCAAACGGAGGACTCTTTCTTGGCTGAGGTTAATGCTTGGGTTACCAAACGCGAACGAGGCACTACCTATAAATTAGGTTCCGGCACTTGGACAGAGGAGATGGATTTATTTGAAGAAACTTTCCGTGGTATGACGGTAGAAGAAGTAAAACAGTGGTATGCATCCTATTGTTCTGACTTAAATGGCCGTCCACTTCATGGAACCTCTGATAAGGAAGAGGATATCAAAAAGCTGGAAGCTCTGAGTGACGAAGAAAAAGCTGCTCTGGATGCGATTTCTTCTGCAACAATGTCTCTCAATGATGCCCATGGCAATCTCATTGCTGCTATTGAACGAGCTTATGAGAACAAACGCCCTATAGAGACAGCCAATATCGCTAAGATTGGTCTTGGCATTACCAATACTGGACGTTTAGGACCTGGCAAGGATGACCAAGAAGTTGGTGTTTATAGTTTTAATACTCAGGCAGTAGGCGCCTGCTATGATGAAGATGGAACGATTATTGCTCTTTACACAGATGTAATGGAAGTAGCTACTCCGAACTATGATGGAGAACATATGCCTCATCTTTCTGGTTTCCCAGGACAAAGTTATAATGCGGACCAAGACCATGATGAAAAAATAGATACTGTTTTAGAGCAGACTGAAGATACCTTCTTGGCCGAGATTGAAGCCTGGGCTACCAAGAGGGAGCGTGGTACTACCTATAAGCTAGGTTCTGGTACTTGGGCAGAAGAAATGGATTTGTTTGAGGGATTCTTTGCTGGTATGTCTACAGAGGAAGTGAGCACATGGTTTGCAGACTGCTGTTCTGACTTAAATGGCCGTCCACTCCATGGAAGCTCTGACAAAGAGGAAGATGTGAAAAAGCTTGATGGGCTGTCAGATGACCAAAAATCCAGCCTTGATTCCATCTCTGGTGCAACTATGAGTCTTCGTGACCCTCATGGCGATATCTTAGGTGCTATTGAAAAGGCTTGGACTATGTCAAAAGATACTAATATCACTATCGAGTAAGCGGCGTGCTCCCACCTACCGTTTTTAACTACCACAACGACTTAAAGTTAAGCTATCTGGGACTGTGAAAAAACCTTTTCACAGTCCCATTTTAGGTTTGAAGCTATACCAGAAAAATACAAATCTTACGGAAGAATTTTAAGTAAAAAGCTCGTTTTTATGCAGATTTCATGGATTTTATAGGGATAAATATTAAAAAAATGTAAGAAATATTTTGTTGACCATCCGTTAAATTTACAGTACAGTGTGAAACATAAACAAGGCTATTTCTTGTATATTCTGTCTTTTGATAGAAGAAATAGGAGACTGTAAAAACCGGAGGATTTGTATGAAACCATTTTTAAATAGATATTTAACCACAACAGGCACTGCTTTTGTTGCGATTGCCTTAACTATGAGTTCTGCTCCTATAGCCACTTGGGCTTCCTGGTCTTCCACAGAAGTGGTTCCTGTCACTATCCCTAGTTCCACTTCCAGCTCTAATGCAGAGTCAGGGCCTGGCTTTGGATTAACAGCTCCCTCTCAATCAGGTCCTGGAACAAGTGGATCTTCTCTTTCTATCTATGTTCCAGAACAGGAGGTGGGTCCTGGCATCCCAAATCAAAATATAACTGATGTTCCTCTGCTGCCTCCAGTTCCCATTGAAAACGATTTTTTAAACAATTCTATCATTGACCCTGTTGTCAAAGTAACTGACCGCTACTCCTATGAACTGATGGAGGCAGATATCTATGCACTTCAAAGAATCTATGGAGATAAAGTGCATATCAATATTATTGGACAGTCTCATGATGGAAGGTCCATCTATGAAGTGATTGTAGGCAATTTGGCAGCGCCAAAGCATGTACTATTTCAAGGGGCTATCCATGGGAGGGAATATATGACCCCTCTTTTGATGATGAATCAGCTTGAAGTGGCATTGGCCAATTATGATACTGGTCATTATGACAATATGGCTCTTTCTGATATGTTTCAGCAAGTTGCCCTTCACTTTGTTCCCATGTCGAATCCTGATGGCGTGGCCATTTCTCAGTTTGGCTTATCTGCTGTCCGAACCGATTTTGTAAGGCAGTCTGTTCTCTCCAGCTATGCAAATGATGTGGCTGAAGGAAAAACAGTACTGCCTCTGGAACAGTATCTTCCCTACTGGAAAAGTAATGGAGCAGGGGTGGATTTAAACCACAATTTTCCTGCCTATTGGGAAAATATCTCAACACCTACTGCTATTTCCTATGCAAACTATAAAGGGACTTCTCCTTTTTCAGAGCCAGAGAGCCAAGCCTTAGCCACCTTATCAACCCAAAGAACCTGGGCCGCCACAGTAAGCTATCATTCTATGGGCAATATTATCTACTGGGATACAGAAAATAACCAGGCCGCCGAGTCCTCGAAAGCTCTAGCCGAAAGTGTATCTCTGGTTACAGGATACCAGCTTAATCACAGCAAAGGGGCTGGAGGATATAAAGACTGGGTGCAGACCAGCAATCAATATGCCCCAAGCATTACTTTGGAAGTGGGAAGCGTGGCCTGCCCCATGCCTGTTTCCGAATATGACGCTATATGGCAGCACAACAAATCTGTGTGGGCCAGAGTCATGTCCTATGTGATTCACCATTAATCAGATTTTTATTGTTTCTGCACCAACATCTGCACCAAAAGCTCTGTCATGTTCTACACATAGAAGGGTGGGGCTCCATATGCGGATCAGTTCCTCTATCTGCATTCGGGAATAAATGTCAATATAGTTGAGAGGTTCATCCCAGATATACAGATGAGCCTTCTCACATAGACTTCTCGCAATAAGAACCTTTTTCTTCTGCCCTTCACTGTAATACTCTAAATTCTTATCAAACTGCTCCCTGGAAAAATCCAGCTTTCTCAGCAATGCTTTCAGCAATGATTCTTCCACCTGCCACATTTTGGCATATTCCTTTAAGGAACCTTTTAGATGAGCTGTAGTCTGAGAGATATAGGAGATTTTGAGTCCGCTTCCAATTTCCAGGCTTCCTTCTATCATTCTTATCTGACTATCTTCTTTTATTCCAGCTTGTTCAAGAATCAGTTTTAAAATACTAGATTTCCCACATCCATTTTCTCCTTGAAGCAGTATTCTACTGCCTTGCCTTACTTCAAAACTGACTGGAGAACATACCATTTTATTTCCATAACCTGGTACCAGTTCTCTAGCTGACACCAAAGTTTCTTTATGATAGGAAATCGGCTCCAATCTCAAAGTTTCTGCTGTCTCTAGGTTTTTTAGCAATCCACGTTTCTCCTCAATCGCTTGCTCTTGACGTCTCTCTAGATTTTTGCGCCTCTGTTGCATTCTTCGAGACTTCTCACCAACATAGTCTCGATTTCTCTCATAGTTTAAAGATTTCTTCCCAATCTTTGTTGATTCCACCTGGTCTCCCCAGCCTCTAGCCTGCCTGGATGCCTCTTTAAGACGACCAATCTCCTTTTTCAATCGTTCCTGCTCTGCCAGCTCAAAGCTGTCCTGCCTTTCCTTATTTTCATACCAAGTAGAAAAATTCCCCTTTTGCACCTGAATATTTGTCCGGTTAATACATAGCATATGGTCTACGCAGGAATCTAAAAATGCTCTATCATGAGATACTAGGAGAAATCCTTTTTTCTGATTTAGATATTCCCCTAAAAGTTTTCTTCCTTCTAAGTCTAAATGGTTGGTAGGTTCATCAATCAAGAGAAATTTATTTTCCCTAACAAACAGCGCACCAAGTAGTACCTTAGTTTGTTCTCCATAGGATAAGGTATCAAAGGAACGATATAGTACATCCTCCTTCACATGAAGCTTTCCCAATTCCTTTTTTAGTCGCCAAAATTCTATTTCTGGCATTCTCTCCAAAATTATCTCTAGTGTATCTATCTCTTGATTCAAAATAGGAAATGGAAAATAATCAAAATCTACATTTGTTGTAATACTTCCATTATACTCATAATCTCCTTTTAAAAGATGGAGAAAGGTAGTCTTTCCTCTGCCGTTTCTCCCAGTAAACCCCAATTTCCAATCTGTATCAATCTGAAAAGACACATTTTCAAATATAGGCTCATAACTTCCTTCATAAGTAAATGATAAATCTGATACACAAATCAATGACATATACATTCCTCCCTTGCATTCTGCCTTTCCCATTCTTAGTACATTTTAATGGGAGCTAAAAATTGGCTTTCCATGATGGCAGAAAAAAATGACTGCAAGAATAGTAACCTTCCATTCTGCAGTCATTTTACACAAAGAATTCTCAAAATCTTTGCACAAAAATAAGGGGCAGATGAGGCAATATTCCTGCAAAATACGCACAAAAAAACAAACAGATTGAAATAAATCTGTATTTTTTATGCAGTTACATGTGCAGAAATTTTTTACCTCATCTTTTCACCCCTTTCCATTTCATTGGTGGTATTCTAGCATGAAATTTTTGACTCGTCAAGAGGTTTATGAAAATTCGTTATAGTTTGACGGACTGTTACTTCTTGTTATAGCCTTTCATGACTCGTTGAAAATTGGTTTCTATCCATACTGCTATTTTATCTCCAGCCCAAACATTTACCATTGCCAGAGCAATACCAGCCAACACATCTGTAGGAAAATGGACAAAGAGATAGAGTCTGGAACAACCAATCAGAGAGGCAGCAATTAAGGCAGCAATCCCCCATTTTTGATTATATTTCCATATAGAAAAGGCACCTTCAAAGGATACTAAAGTGTGACCCGACGGAAAGGAATAATCTCTGGGAATCGGAATTAAAAGAGATATCTCTGACTTAATCCAACAGGGACGCTTTCTGGCAATTAGATTTTTTAATATGCCATTGCCTGTCACATATCCAAGAAAGACGGACAGAAGCAGAGATAATCCTAAATGTCGAGTTTTGGAAAAAATAAGAAACAAAAGACCAAGTATCAACCATAAAATTCCATGGTCGGCCAAGCTAGTGATAGCTATCATAGCTTGGTCAAGCCATGGATTATGGATATTCTGCAGCGCTTCCAACAATTCAAACTCCCAACCCAATATTATCCCTCCATTTCAATCTCTTTTATTAACTATTTCATAAATTGCCTTTCGAACATAATCTTTGGCCCAGACATGATTTGACAATCTATAACATTTATTCTTACAACTATAAAATGCAGAATATAGCAAACTTTTTGAACTACCTATTTTTAATTTACTTGCTAATTACAGACTCTGCATAATTTACGGAAGCCATGGCATCTTTGCAATATTGGTCTGCACCAATTGTATGGGCATATTCCTCTGTAAGAACTGCACCCCCTACCATCACTTTTACCCATGGTGCCTTTTTTCGCAGTTCTATGATAGTTTCTTCCATGCTTGGGACTGTGGTAGTCATCAGAGCACTGAGTCCTACCAATGGAACATGATGTTCTACTGCTGTTTTAACAATTTTCTCTGGTGGAACATCCTTCCCTAAGTCGATAATTTCATAACTATAATTTTCCAGAAGAACCTTCACGATATTTTTTCCAATATCATGAATATCTCCCTTGACTGTGGCAAGAATGACAATTCCTTTCTTTTTCTGACTCTGACCACTTTCCATCAGCTTGTCTTTAATCACCTCAAATGCTGCTTTCGCTGCCTCTGCACTCATCAAAAGTTGAGGAAGAAACACAGTCCCTTTTTCAAATCCTTTCCCCACTTCATCTAAGGCTGGTATCATCTGTTCATTGATAATTTCCAAGGCTTCCTGTTCTTTTAACAATTCTTTTACTGTCTCATGGGCTCGTTCCTTCAATCCTTTACGGATACATTCTCCAAGTCCCATAATTGATAATCCAACCTGGTTCCCCCTTGTTGTTGCTTTGCCTGCTTCTGATTGTCCTTTACTACTTCTGTTTGATTTTTCTTTCTCTGGCTGTTGATTCTCTACTTGATTGCCATAGACTTCAATATAGTCCGCACATTGTTTATCTAAGTCTGCTAATGTCCGAAAGCTGTAATAGGCTTTCATCATGACTTCAGAATTGGGGTTGATAATCGCTGCATTTAGTCCATTTGCAAGAGCCATAGTAAAGAAGGCCCCATTGATAATTTCTCTCTGAGGAAGACCAAAAGAAATATTA
>DEPC01000018.1 GCA_002358555.1 Hungatella sp. UBA3402
ATGTAAATTCCCCGCCCTTTCTGCATAAAATAAGGGTAGATTTTATCATATTATTGCAAAAATCCTCAAAAGCCTGCAAGCTCTAATATTTAGCGGCTTACAGGCTTTTAGAGATAATGGCTAAGCTGGCAAATCATGGCAATAGGCGGCATAAATCTCCACTGAAAAGTAGTACAAATGGTAGTACAGAAATCTGCATATTCAGATATTGAACCTTGCCATTTCTTCCTTTATTTCATCAATGCTTACATGCGTATAATAGTCGAGCGTCATGCTGATATTGGAATGGCCCATCACATACTGCAAAGCTTTCGGGTTCATCCCCGCGTTTGCCATACGCGAACAGAAGGTATGCCGGAGTGAATGCGGCGAAATATGTGGCAGGCTGTCCTTATGCTTCTTGTTGTACTTCCGCACAAGCCCGTTCAGCATATCTTTGTAATCCCAGGCAACCTTTGGGTATCCTTTCCCATTGAGGAATAAAAAGCCTTTATATCCGTCAATCTCAACGGTATCTGAATTAGCGCGGTTTTCTATGGTGCGCCGGAAAGCGCTGTATGCTTTGCTTCCTGCGGGAATCGGGATCTGGCGGATTCCTTTTTTCGTCTTGGGTCTGTTGATGTAATAGCCATACTCCGTATCCCGCAGAAGCTGGTGGTCTACATTGACCTTTCTACCTTCAAAATCAATGTCTGATACAGTCAGCCCGCATAATTCAGAAATACGCAGCCCTGTGTTCAGCAGTATGATGATTTCATCTGCGTATTTGCTGTATGTGTTGTCTGACTGTGCAAATGTGACAAGGGCTTCCTCCTGCTCCCTGGTGAGGATTACCTTCGGTGCCGTATCGTCTGTAAGAACAGTCTTGATCTCAAAATCAAAGGGGTTCTTGCGAATAAGATCATCATTGAGGGCAGTATAGAACGCTGCCTTCAGGGCGCGTTTGTAATTGCTGATGGTTTTGTATGCGTAGCCGTTCTCATGCATCCTTGCCGCCCATTCCTTCGCGTCGGAAAGCTTTACGGAATCAATACGCTTTGATCCAAACGGGTCAAGTGACAGGATCTTCATCAGATGCTGTCTGCCCCTTTTGGTATTGAGCACGACGTCTCCCCGGATCGCCGTGTGTCTGGCATACAGCTGGCATACGGTTATCTTTTTACCCGCAGTGTCAATGCCGTCGTCCTTGTCACGTTGGATCTCTTTTTCTTTTTCTCTCAACGAGATGTCTTTACGCTTACCATTTGGCAGCGGGTCGGTAGGCACCAGCTTCCATGAATAGGCGAACTGCGTCCTGCCGGATGTATCCGTGTACTTGTATGCGTACCTCCCGTCCGGTCTCTGGCTTTCGCCCGTCCTTAAAATCCGGCCTTTGCTGTCTTTCCTTTTCTCGGACATATTCCACTTCCTTTCCGTATACATGATAAAAAGCCGCAGGTGCGTCTTTGATACGCTGTACGGCTTCCACCATGGCATGTCTTAAATTGCATCCTGGGAATCCAGTGTATTCTCTAATAACTTTCTTTTTATTAAGAGACGGTTCCCGTTCATGATTACCCAGTTTGCACTCGGACAGTCCTCTGCCATCCGGCGCAGCTTTTTTTCGCCTATATGGAAATACACAGCGGCTTCTTCTACAGTGAGCATGTATTTTTCACATATAGGAATATTGATATCTCTCATAGTATTCATTCCTTTCTGTATATTTACGGAAGTCCGCGATTGTGGAAAACGGTCTGTTTCCTGTGAAGCGGACTTTCTTTTTCACTTTTAATCCCGAAAAAAGCCTCACGCTTCGACCTTGTATCCGTGTAAGAAGTAGTAATGTTTGAAATATACGTTGTACAGTTATCACGGATTGGGATTTTAATCCGTAAATCGGGAAACGTATATTTCAGATTTCATATGCCGATGCATGGAAACCCTGATGTAATAAGGCTTTGTGACAGCATTCCATAATAAAATTGGGAAATCGGTTTTTTTAGAGATTTGTATAGAAAGTATTGAATGAATGTTATATATACATAAAAAAGTTTTGTAAAAAATCCCGATTTCTCGATCTAATACATGGTTTCCTTTCTCCATGCGGTTTCTGCTGTAGATACACGAAATAAGAAAACCGATGGGGGAGACGGAAAAGCCGACAGTCAGTACACATCTTTACAAAGGATACATGATACAGAAGTACGGGTGTGCAGGTTCGTCTCCAGAATGTGGAGTGTTTGAAATGCCTTTTCCGATGGAAACGGGATAAATAGGAAGTGAGAATTATTATAAACAGGATATTTACAACCAGCAGTTTTACAAGCTTTTTTATATATAATCCCAATATCCTGTTATATATATCTAATATGTTAATAATATTGAATTTTGTATATGTCTAGACCATTTTACAGAAATACAAGTAGAAACGTGGAAGGACGAAGGACGGGTGTTGTTCTGCTTTCGCCTGATTTTTAATGATGGGATATATTATGAGATTATCCTATTATAGCAGTCTGTAAATATATTCTATTTTATCTGCGTATTTTTCTTATTATCCCATTATCCTACTATTTGTAAATAATATTAAATGGCAAAATTGTAATGAACAGATATCGGAATGTACGATATAATGACATTTATATATATAAAGGATAATGGGATATATTCGACAAAATACATTTTTTGCAGTATTCTAATACATCCTTACATAATGCAAAATAATGTATTTATATCCCAAAAATACAAACAAATACAGACATAAAACACTTTACAAAAATACAAAGGTTTGCGGGATAGACAGTGAATTATGTACGTTTAACAATTCAAAAATTTAATTTATGAAAGGAGTGGAACATATGCAGAAACGAAACGTACATACAGAATTTCAATTTTCAAAAAATAATAAAGGAGATAAAAATCATGAACGAGATGAATAATATTACAAACATAACAGTATTTGATCAAAGGGTAGTTCTCAAGTCAGTAACAAAGGCCTATATTAAGTCTTATGCAGCGCAGAACAAGCCGCTTCCATCCCCTCATGAAGTATCAGAGGAACTTTTGGAAGCGATCTCCAATAACTATGAAAGCGTCAATTGTTACAAGAACGGAAAGCAGAAGTGGACGCCACCTGTGGTACTCCCGGCACCGTGTATAGGCGAGCTGCTGCTTCAGACAAAACTGTTCGTCAAAATTGTGACAGACCCAAATGCGGAGCCGTCACTATACATGTATCAGGAATCAGGTGAACATGCCGGGACATACCGATTCGTCGATACTATGAACAGCACATTCAACAGAATGGTATCCGAGTACAATTTCAAGGCGACCGAACGTTACCGCAAGGAAGTCCTTCTGTACATAACAGATTATGCGGAACTCCGCAATGTGACAACCGATGACAAGTGGGTTGCCGTCGGAAACGGCGCTTTCAATGTGGCAACGAAAAAGTTCATATCAAATGTAGACCCACGGTATCGTGAAGAGTTTGTGTACCTGATGAAAGTACATACGGACTATAATCCATTCGCAAGCGCAAACGTATACATGACCGACCCGGATACAGGAAAGGTATTTGACGTTGACAGCTTCATGGAATCTTACTTCGGTGCAGGATCAGACATGACAAAACTGTTGTGGCAGCTGATACATGCTCTTGTCAGATACAACAAAAACTATAAAGTTTGCCACTTATTCTGTAATGTCGATGGGGCAAACAACAGCGGGCAAAACGGCAAATCGACACTTCTCGACCTGTTCCGCTGTCTTCTCGGTGAAGGTACTTACTGTTCTCCGAAAATCCACGAGCTAAACGACCGCTTCGCACTCGGCAACCTGCCATCCACATTTGCAATCCTTGTAGACGAAGTTGCGGTTGATGTCCCGGTAGAGAAGATTGACGTATTAAAATCTCTCGCTACAAGGGACAGCAGCCTCACAACCGAAAAGAAATTTGCCCATCCGAGGACTTTCCGATGGAATGGAAACATGATTTTCGCCTGCAACGGATGGATTAAGATTATGGAGAAAACCGGGGCAGCAGAACGCAGATTCTACTTCTGGAACTTCACGAAACGTTTTACA
>DEPC01000208.1 GCA_002358555.1 Hungatella sp. UBA3402
GAGATGTTGAGAATGGAAAAATTATGCGCTGTTATCGGGTTTACCAAAGACATGATAGAAAACCTCTTGACAAAGAAAGAATCCATACAATGTAGTGGCAAAATTTATTCCGAAGAACACAGGTGGAAATTTGACATCAAGAATGATATTTTTAGGGTTGAGAAACATCCGATGGATAGTGGTAAGCTTATGCTGACCATAAACCGACAACCCATAGTACAATGGTTTAAGGAACAATGGGAAAAGTTACAGCAGAATCTACGTAACTCGGTGCAGAGAGAGCAAAAATCCAGAGGATTTAGAATATAGAATAGCCTATTATTAATAAAATCAAGTATCTATGCATCCAAACAGATTGTTTTTATTACAGAATCAAAATCCTAAGAATTTATAAAAAATGAAGCCTAAAGAAGTTTTGGAAAAATGGATAGATTGCTTTAACAAAGCAGATGCTTATCATATAGCAGAGCTGTATGCTACTAATGCAGTAAATCATCAAGTCGCAAACGACCCAATAATAGGTAAAGAATCAATCTACAAAATGTTTGTGAATGAATTTGCCACTGCTAAAATGGTTTGTATGGTGGAAAATATTTTTGAAGATGGCGAATGGGCTATCATGGAATGGAAAGACTCTCTTGGACTTCGTGGATGCGGATTTTTTCATGTAAAAGATAACAAAATCGTCTTTCAAAGAGGGTATTGGGATAAACTTTCATTCTTGAAGCAACACAATCTTCCAATTGAATAAGTACTATCAGAATACGGACTGGGAAATTGAAATACCCAGTCCGAGTTATATAATGAATTTTACTTGTTAAACTATTTAAAGTCAGTTGGATAACAAACCATACCTTTCACATTCTCAGTAGCTCAAGGTATTAATTCAGCCACCATGCAATATTCATGAGAGACTTCGAAAGGAAATTCAATTCCTAAATCGATAGCCTTGCGATAGCCAAATCGAGGATAATACTCTTTATGCCCCAATACGACTGCTGTGCCGTAACCCAAAAGTGCTGCCCTCTGATGGGCTTACTGAATCAACATCCCCCCCAATTCCCTTACGCTGGAATTCCGGCAAGACTGCCAATGGAGCTACACTCAGGGATGTGACAGACTGGGTGTCACTGTCTATCTTTACTTCTGTAAGTAAGATATACCAGACAATTTGTTTTTCTGTCATTTTCTTGTTCTTATCTAATTGTTAGGCTCATTGTTGTTATACATTGTTTAATTATAGATAAATCGTGAATATCCTTCTCTCTTAAATCGTAGCCCGAATGGAATACTTGTTGCCCTTTTGCAGAAATGCAAGGGATGCTTCTGCCTTCAAAGACTGCTGTTCCAAAATAGTCCGGTTGAAATTCATACCAGCCTCCATCCAAGTCGGCTTGTTTGGAAGTGCCGTCCGCATTCAAGACAAAAGGATGGATATCAATATAGCCTAATTCTTTGCTATACAGTTCCATACGGGTGGGCAACCAATTTGTTTCAATTTGATATCCTCTCTCCTGCAAAAGATCAAGGAGTTGGTCTGTATAATTGGCATCAAAATCAATGTCAATATCTCTATGCAAGCGGGTTTGCTGTCCGTACAAGACATCCACTCCCCAGCCTCCATCCAACCAAAACTGCATGTCCAGGCTTTCCAACAAGTCCAAAACTTGAAATAACTCTGTAATCGTAGTGTGTTCTTTCTTTGTCATATAATAATTCTTTAATAAATAATACTATGCGTAATTATCCAACTGCTTGATTGAAGAAATAAAATTTGCACCCACTCCAATCAGAAAGATAACCCATCCGCTGATCATAAAGACGGATGTGATACCCCATGCTTCCACCCAATATCCTGAAGCTACGATACCCAGCATTGATGGAAAGGTACTCAAACTAAAGATGAGAGAAAAAGTCCGTCCAAGCATGTCCGAAGCCAAGTTCTGCTGAATAATAGCGATGAAAAGCGCATGGTAAATGGAATAGGCTATGCCTCCTGTAAATGTTAGGCAAACAAAACCTATAAATGCGCTTGATGGTAAATAACTGGCGCTAATCAGATACAATCCCAATATCACATAAGCCGTATGCATCACTAATGTTTGCTTGCTTTTCAAAGCCTTACAGGCAAGTACTAAACCGCCCAACAATGCCCCTGAGCCCCAACCCATTTCCACAACTCCCATTTGCAAAATGTTTCCGTTGAAATGCAGAAGCGTCATAAAAGGAAATAACGTAAAAACAGGCATAAGGACAAAAGTCACCAGCGTAAAGCATACGAATAAAGGCAAAATGCCCATTGTACGCCGCAAGGTATGCCAACATTCCGTCAGTTCTTTTTTGAAATCTGGAAGAACTTTCGTTTTTTGAAGAGAAGGAATCTGGACACAAAGTAAGGTCAGACAAGCAGCAACAGCTCCGATCACATCTATGAGCAGAATATACTGTATGGGAAGCCAAACAACGAGGCTTGCCCCTACAACGGGAGCTATCACCTCACTGAAGGATTGAATGGAATGGTACAAACCTGATACCCTGACAAGATGGTGCTTGGGAACCAGTAGAGGGATGCTTGCCTGTAAAGCAGGTGCATGAAACGTACTGCCTATTGAACGACAAGCAGTCAATAGATAAAAAAAAGAAAGGTCTTTATAACCCTTGGTTATCACAATAAAAAGACATAGGGTACAGAACGCGATGAACAAGTCCGAATAAAACATCGTTTTCTTTCGATTCCATCTGTCAACATAGACCCCGGCAAACAAGCCTAATACAAATTGTGGTAAAAATCCAGCTAAAATAGCCAGAGATAAAGCTGTCGGGGATTTAAATTCGTTGCTAATCCAAAA
>DEPC01000008.1 GCA_002358555.1 Hungatella sp. UBA3402
TCCAGAGGCGATGACACTAAACTGCCATCTTCCAGACGTTTTGCAGAAGACTTAGGTTCAAAATTCTGGTCTGTTGTCACAAAAACTTCACAGATTGCTGGTCCCTGCACAGTCAAAGTTTCCTCAATAGCTCTTTTCAACTCGCCATTGTGTCGAGCACTAACGTAAGGATATCCATAGGCCCAAGCCAGCTTTTCCATAGATGGAAAACTTAAATCCCCACTATCTACACCAATCCCAACCAGCGGCTCACCAAAGAAATTCTTCTGGGTTTGGCGGATAGAATGGTAGCCGCCATTATTGATTAGAAAAATCTTAATGGGCATTTTATGGTGAATAATCGTCTGCAGTTCCTGTAAGTTCATCTGAATACTTCCATCTCCTGTTAAAAGAATAATATCTTGACTCTTATCTGCCATATATACCCCAATGGCAGCAGGCAAATCATAACCCATGGAAGCAATCGCAGAATTAGTGATAAAGCGTTGACCCTTTTTAATGATATAGGCATGTCCCCCCACCACACAAGCTGACCCATTTCCCACCACAGTAATCTGCCCTTCTGATAACTTAGAACTTAATTCTTTTATCAAAGCATAGACATTAGCTTCCTTTGATTCATCTTTCACAAGATGTTTCGGTTGTACTACAGGATACTTCTCTTTCCACATCTGACAGGTTTCCACCCAAGTCATTCCCTCCAATCCTTTTCCCCCTTTAAAGATTGGAAAACTATTGTTTGATTCCTGGGTTCCATCACCATCTATTTGTTTTTGTCCCTCTATAATTTTTTCATCATAGTCCATCACTCGTTCTAATGCTTCCAGCAAATCTTTTGCATCTGCATGGACTGCCATATCTACATGGAGACTGGGCTTTTTTAGCTCTTCGCTGTCAATATCATTGATAATGGTGTAAGCTTCTCTTGCCCATGTCTTATAATCATATCCCACTTGGCGAATACTCAGACGACTTCCTACAGAAAATACCAAATCACTGTTTTGAATGGCAAAATTTCCAGCTCTGTCTCCCATTCCTCCTGCACGTCCTACATAGAAGGGATCTTCATCGCACATCAAATCCTGGCTGTTCCAACCTGTAACCACTGGAATTCCAAGCTTTTTTACTACTCTCTCAAACACAGGATATGCTCCTGCAATACGGATGCCATTTCCTGCATTAAAAACTGGTCTAGAAGCATGACGAATCTTATCTAATATCTTCCTAGCAATCTCATCACTGACCTTTTTCGGCAGTTTTTGTCCCTCTATCCCTGCCTCATACTCTTCTGAGTCAAATCCAATCAGCTCCTCTTTTTCTATATAAGCCCCTTGAACGTCCAATGGAATGTCCAGCCAAGTTGGACCAGGCCGTCCTGAACATGCTAGATAAATTGCCTTTTCCAAACAATATCGGATTCTCATAGGGTCTATGACCATTTCGCTGTATTTGGTCATACATCCTACAGCCTTTACAATATCAAATTCCTGGTCTCCCATAGCACGTATTCCCACACCAGACCATCTGGCTGTGGTATCATATCTTACTTGTCCTGAAAGAACTAGCATAGGAATCGAATCCAGCCAGCCTCCCACAACACCAGTTATGGCATTAGTCCCTCCAGGTCCTGTAGTGACACATAAAAGGGCCAGCTTATTATGAATTCTTGCATAGCTCTCCGCTGCTATGGCACAAGCTTGTTCATGATGCTGATACAGACAATGCATTCCCTTCTGATGTCCTAAGGCATCATTAAGATGCATAGCTCCTCCCCCTGTTACAGTAAATACCTGTGTAATTCCATGCTCTACTAAAGTTTGAGCAATATAATCAGAAACTTTCATTTTCATAAATAGTACTTCTCCTTTTTTGTAATCATTTTTATCTATCTAATATTGAAAATTGTTGAGATATAAGTTTTTTGTACTATATCTCCCATAAACTCTTGCTGATATTGCTAATTCATTCTGTGATACTGTGACAGTATTCACTTGAGGATGTAGCAACTACCTCCCCCTAAAAACTCTACCTTTTTCATCAATTTGACTCTTCTACTTCCCATGGTGCATATTTTCATAAGTATACCACAAATGCCAACAGTATAAAAGTCTTTTTAAATCCTCCCATTTCTTCCACGAACCTACACTTTCGCGGGAAGCCCCTTTCGGTTATAATGCAAGAGTAATGCAAATGCGGATTTTCACCAACCACAAAAAAAGGAGAGAATCAATTTTATGAAGAAACAAATCAAATGGACCGCAGCCCTTTCCACCGCAGCTATTTTAACTGCCCTTACCCCTGTAATCTCTGCTCCAGTATTGGCACAGGCAACTGGCTGGATACAAGAAGATGGAACTTGGGTATATTATGATGAAGATGGCTTTGCTGTAACAGATACTTGGAAAAAGCAAGACGGCCATTGGTACTACCTAGATGAAAATGGACAGCTAAGTTTTGACCGTCAAGTTGAAGAATATTATGTAGGAACAGACGGAAAACGTGTCACCAGTCAATGGGTAAAGATTGCCAATGATGAAAAATGGGAATCTGATGACCCAGACTTTTACTGGTACTATTATGGAACAGACGGGAAGGCTACTGTTTCCAAATTCAGAACCATTGATAATAAAAACTACTATTTTGACTCCGAAGGTCGTATGACCACAGGTCTTCAGGAAATTGATGGAGCGACCTACTACTTTGGCAAGAGTGATGATGGTGTTATGAAAAAAGGTTGGGTAGAATTAGAATCCGACAACCACGAAGAAGTTTCCACATGGCATTATTTTGATTCCAGTGGAAAAATGATTCAGAATGAATTAGATAAAAGAATTAGTGGAAACTACTACACATTTAAAGATGGAAAGATGCAGACTGGCTGGTATAAGCTGCCTTCAGAAGAGACAGTTGAAGGCTCTGCAGCAGGATATCAGTACTATGATTCAGATGGAAAACGTGCTTCTGGTTGGAGAACCATTGAAGGGATTCCTGGTGTCAGTGCAGAAGATGAACTATATAAATTTTACTTCAAGAGTGGTAAACCCTATTTTGCTCAGACAGGTATCCAGGTATTCAACATCAGCTCCGATAAATATGGTTTTAACACCAAGGGTGAAATGCAGACTGGGCTTCAGACTGTGACTTTAGAAGATGGTTCTACCGCTAATTTCTACTTTGGAACTGATGGTGTCATGAAAACCGGAAAACAGACTATTTTCAATGAAGATGAAGGCATTGACCAAACCTGGTTTTTCCACACAGAAAGTGATAAGCGCGGTCAAGGTTATCATGGAATCCGTGACAATGTAATTTATGAGAATGGTCTTCGCAAGCAAGCAGATGCTGGTTCCCGTTATGGTGCTATTTCGTTTGATGGAAAGAATTATCTTGTAAATGCAGCAGGAACGATTCAAAAGGCTTCGGAATCCTCTAAATCTTCCTCTCGTTCAGACCTTGGTGCTGGCTTCCGTGATTTCAAGGATAGCAATGACACCATATGGACTGTAGATGTGAATGGTATTATTCAGTAACTAGTAATACTAAATTAAAATTTCATATTTTTCATTCATCTGTTCAAAAACTGCCGAAATAGGAATATTTTGGCAGTTTTTTCCATATATTTGTTACATAAAAGCTATTTCTGCGTTTATAAAAATAAGGGTGTTTCAAATTACATATGGAGGAATAGGTATGAGGGAATTATCAGTTTATTTTTGCGAGAAATGTGGATATTATGCATATTATCAGCTCCCTAAAAATGCGATTTGTCCTGGCTGTGAGATTCCTATGATACAGTTAGATATAGAGTATTCCAGGTTTGTAGAACTTGATTATAAGGAAAGAGACCAATTGATTATTGCTAAAATTATCAAAAGCTCCCCAACTCTGGTTCACCGAATTTCATCTCCAGAAAAATTGTACTGTCAAAGAAAATTAGTGGGAATCTTGACACAGCAACTTGCAGACCAGGAAAAAGAAATCGAAAAGTTAAATAACACAATAGAATGGATGCATTCTACCATCTGGACAGAGCTTCAGACTAAACAGGAACTAAAGGAAGAAATTCGACAGTTAAAGGAATTACTAAAACAGAATCAATAGGAATATCCGAGCATGTTTGAAAATGGCTTTCACAACGCGTCATAGATATTTTATAGAAAGCAATTTTCAAACATGCTCTGCTTTCATTAGCAGATCCCCTCTCCTTTATACAGCTATCCTAACTAGTTTTCTTCCCATCAGAAACATATTGAGTAATCAAACGATTTAATGTAACCTTCATCTGCGCTACAATATTTAGTAGGTTATCATTATCTTCTTTCAGTTTAGCATTTTCTGTTTTTAGCTCAGAAATTATATCTGTATCGTTCATTTCAATCCTCCTCCTTTTCGCTTTCGTGATGCATTAACTATAACCCATTTCCCTCTCTTTGAAAAGCAGATTCCAACGCATGAATCGACAAATTTGTATTTTTTCCTCTTCTGTAAATACTTGGAAATTCTTTGCAAACCAAATTTTTTACTATATATGCTATGTATCTTTTCTTTTAGCCACTATTTGTAGTCTATATTGCTATTTCCGTTTTCTATTACCTATGTCGAATTCTGTCTAACGAAAGTTTTAAGTAGCTTATCCATCTCCTTCTTTTCTCTACGTTATCAGTAAGAAACTTGTTTCAAAATTGTAAGATTTGGAACCTGTTTTTCACTAGAAATAGCCTCTCTCCTATGATATAATAAAGCTGATCAAAAGAAAAAAGGAGGTTGTGGTGGCATGAATCATAAGAGACTTACTGTAGTCGCACTTTCCTCCCTGATGATGCTTCTGTCCACATTCCCTGCTTTTGCAGGCACTTGGACAGAACATGATGACGGCACCTGGACTTACTTAAATGACGATGGAGAAAGCGTTGTCGGATGGATTGAAGACGACGACCATGTATATCATCTTGACAAAGATGGCCTTAAGACTACAGGCTGGTTCAAATCAAAAGGCGCATGGTATTACTTTGATGAAGATGGAGTCATGGCTTCAGACACCTGGATTGATAACTACTATGTAAATCCAGACGGCAAATGGAAAGGTACAAGATAAAAACCCTTACAAGTAAAAAGAGAGGATGGAACCTCTCTTTTTTACTTGCAATCAATCTCTTTCTATTCTATAATAACATCAATCCCTCGGTTCTGGGAAGAGTATGGTCCTAGACTGTATCGGAGGTGTCCGGTCTCACATAGATTATCCCGGGAACACGCTCCGGCCGAGGGAATATTTTTATTTACTCAAATACTACACAACCCACGACTTTTTTCTGCAAATCATGAGCCTTTTCAATCTCTAACTCTATAGCACTGTACAAAGACTCTCCACATCGTTCCACTAAAACAATTCCATCACATTCCGGCAACTTTTTCAAACCCTCTTCATCATTGAGCAAATTACCGCCAAATACTACTTTCATATCAGATAATCTATCTGTCAGTTCTGAAGCTACTCGACTGATATTTTCTTCTTTGGCACTTCCTACTACCAATAAAGATTTTGCTTCCTCCGTATAATTGCAGATATTAGCAGCAATCAGACTATATTCATGAGATTCATCTTTATTTACTGCCCTTCCTTCCATCTGGTCCAGCCATGCATCAATCTTACCTGTCTTTTTAGAACCAGTTATGGGCAATGTACCTAATATTTTTACTCTAAAACGATATTTCAGCTCTTTTGCAGAATACAATTTATCACTCATAACAAAGATTACACATACAAAAAATATTACGATAAATGCTCCCAGCACACCGCCAATCAAGGCATATTTGATGCCACCCTTGAGCACTGCACTTGCAGCCGTCACCACTGGTTCTGGTTCTTCTAATTCATCTAATTCAGTCTGTTTTTCCTGCAAGCTGTCATTTAATTGAATCAGACGCTCAGTCTGATTCTTCTGTTGGTCTACCAAACTCAAATCTACCAGAGCTCCCAAGCTGCGACTCACCTCTGTTATAGTATGATTTCCAATACTGGAACGAATCTGGCCTTTAAATTGGTTCACTCCAGCAAGCAAATCATCTAAAATTGCTTTAGCCTTTTCCTCACTCTCATGTCGAACCTGAATCGTCAAAATATTATTGACCTTGTTATCCACTCTGCCAATATTGATACTTACCAATTCTCTCAGATACCTGGTATCAGTTCCTGCCTTAGAAGCAACCTTTTCCATAAACTCTGTACTGGTAAGAGCTGACTGGTAAGACTGAAGTACTGTTCCTGTAAAATCTAAATTTTGATATACCATATCCGGCATAATTTCATAATCTGTCTTAATAAAAAGCTCTACCTTGGCTTCCCACACATCATAGGGACTCATATTTGTCAGAATCGATTTTTCCAGATACTCTTCCTGATTTGCAATATCCTTTGTCAGATTATCAATTTCCCTTTCGCATCGTTCAATTGACTTGTTATATTCAAGCAGCTCTTTTTCATATTCTTCCTGAGCCTCTTGTGCTGTTTCTTCATCATTTTGTTCCATATAAGAGGTAACTGCTTTATAACCACCCAGAACCAATGCTAGTGCTACAGCAAAAGCTAGAATTATTCTCCATTTATGGAGCACTGCAAACATCAGCTCTTTTAAATCAATCTCCTGCTCATAAGTATTGTTGTAATCCATGTTCTACTCTCCTTTTATATTTTTATCTGGACCCCTTCCTGGCAAAAACTACCCAGACTGTCCTCATCAAAATCTTGATATCCTGCAAAATGGACCAATTATCAATATATTGCATGTCCAATTTTACTACTTCATCAAAATCTTTAATATCACTTCGTCCACTAATCTGCCACATTCCTGTAAGTCCTGGTGTCATACTCAATCGGCACTTATGCTTTGCCTCATACTGTTCAAACTCATCTACAGTAGGCGGCCTAGTTCCCACTAAACTCATATCCCCTTTCAGTACATTCCAGAACTGAGGCAGCTCATCAATGCTTGTCTTT
This sequence comes from Hungatella sp. UBA3402, assembly GCA_002358555.1. Taxonomy (GTDB): domain Bacteria; phylum Bacillota; class Clostridia; order Lachnospirales; family Lachnospiraceae; genus UBA3402. The sequence continues at coordinate 6,998 of DEPC01000008.1, forward strand.
CGGATAAATTTTCCCACTCTTGTAATCCTGGGGTCATCTTCCATCTTGAACATCAGTCCATTCATTTCATTGGACTCCATCAAAGCTTTCTTCCGTTCCTCTGCATCCTGGTACATAGAACGGAATTTATAAAAGGTAAACTTTCGTCCATTTTTTCCAACTCTAGTCTGACCAAAAAAAACGGGTCCTGGTGAATCTAACTTAATAGCTGGCGCAACAAATACAGTAGCAATTCCTAAAATCACCATACCCACTAGACTTCCCAACACATCAAGTACTCGTTTGGCAGCCATCTCCCTGGTAGAAAATAAATTCCTTGCAAACACCACTACTGCATATTTTCCAATCCGATTTAGATTTTTTTTGCCAGAATAGGTGATATCAAATACGTCAATATTGACATTGACAATAATACCCATCTCTCCCATAACTCTGACCCATTCTTCTAATAAAGAACTATTTCTTAACTCTCCATCTATAATAAACACTTCATCAATATCATTATGTATCACATAATCCAACAAAGTATCTCGATTTGCCACTACAGGGATACCATGAATTTGCTCCTTTCTTTTTCCATCTGTCAAGGCAATCCCAACAATCATATGGTTCCATTCATTATATCCCTCTACATCTTTTATCACTCTTTTGGCTCTTCTGGAGCTGGTGACAATCAGCAGTCGGCTACTGTATTTGCTTTTCTTGTAGCCTTTTATCATACATTGCTTAAAAATACTTCTCAAAGCAAGCATAATAACCGTATTAAGAATAATAAAATAACTGAAAACCAATCTGGATAGGTCTGCAGAACGATGAAGCAAAAATAAAATGGAAATCATAGATAATCCCAATATCAATTCTGCTTTCACTACACTTTCAAACTCTTCTAAAAAGCCTCTTCTAAAAAATTTGTCATTAAAATCCACAAAAATATTGATTGCAGCATACAGCACCAGCATAAAAAGAAATAGCCATCCTTGGTCTCCCTCCTGGGCTCTTCCAAAAATCATTCCGTACCGTATACAAAATGCAATCGCGAGACTGACAGCAATACTTATCACATCTAATCCCAAAATTAGGATGTTCTCAAATGCTTTCCTCTTTTGATACATGTTTTCTACTCCCAAAACAGTCGTATTGACTATTATAACACAAATTTTTAATAATGTCTTACTTTTATATTATTTTTTCCACATTTTTACATCCCTATCGAAATATTTCCCTCTCTCCAAAATTCTCCTATCTATCTAAGCAGCAATGTAAGTACTATTGTAGCATACTTTCTTCTTCTTCAAAAGACTAAAAAACGCAAGTAAGCGGACAATTTCTTGAAAATATGGAAGCTCGTGTAAGAATAAGAGAAACCAGGAGCTTAGAGGAATAAATATGACTTGTTGTTGTGGTTAAAAGTTGTAGGCGGAAGTAACACACGGAAGAAAACTGCTCCCCGACCCACGGGGAATCCCGATTGCTGCGTTACTTCTGCCTACAAAGTTTAACTACCACAACGAGTTAATATATAGTAATATCCTTTTCCCCTTGCACATTATCGACATCATTGGTATCATACTTAATACAGGTTATTTATAACAGGATTGATTTATCACAACTGTTATAGATAATTTTACTATCTATGAGAAGGAGGTTTATTTTGAAATCATTAAAATCATTATATTTAAGAAACTTGTTTTTAGATTTATATCGAAATCGTATTAAAGTTCTCTGTTTTGTTGTCGTTTGTACTGTGGCATTTGCCTTTCTAGGATATAAAAAGGCCAGTCCAGAAACCTTTCTGACAGAGGAAGAAAAGCTTGAATTAGAAGAATACAATGCTAAAATTGAGGAATATGAAGAGGCATTAAAAAATTTTCAAGAAAGTTTGGAGTTAGCTAGAACACAGGCCAAAGAACAGCAGCGTTATATAGATAATTCTATTTATATGAAACTAGATTCTCAGAATATTCAGGTTGCTTCTGCCCAATACAGCGTGGAAACAGGCGGTAATGTCGGAAATATCTTGTCAGCTCTTGTGTTTTATATCAATGAAGGCGGGTTAAAGGAAAGCCTTCCTGAAGAATATGGAAACTTAGATATCAACTATTGGCGGGAGATTGTGGCTTGTGGAACCAGCGGCAATGTGTTGAATTTAACTATTATCCATTACAATGCAGAGCAGGTTCAAAAAATTTTTGAGATAGCAGACCAAAGAATTATGGCCTATGTGCCAGAGGTAATCAAAACGCATGGAGAATTCAAACTTACAAAAATTGAAAGTTCTCTCTATACAAAAGCAGATGGCGGCGTAACGGGTACTCAAAATAATCACCTAAATACCTTAAAAGGTTATCTGACCAATGTCGGTGACTTTGAAAACAGAATCGTCTCCCAGAAAACAACTATTGAAAATTATATAGAAAAAAATGCACCTTCTTTTTCTGAAGCTGTGGCGGAAAAAGGTTCTGTAAAGGATATCATAAAATATGCATTGGTTGGGTTTATTTTTGGGATTGTGCTTCCCTGCCTATGGTTTGCTTTGCGCTATGTTTTAGACAACCGTGTACGCAGTAAAGAAGATTTGATAGAATCTCAATTAAATGTTTTAGGAAGCTACTGTGCCAAAGCAACGGAGCAGAAGGATTTAGAACGCTGCAAAATTGGTGTCAAACTTTTAGCAAAACAACAGAATATTTCCTCTATTTTTTTAGATATTCTATCTGATGATGATTTAAGTAAGACAGTAACTGATGATTATGAAAAGGCTATTATCCAAGATGGAATTACTGTCAAAAGCGGCTGCCATGTGTATGAAGACGGAAAAGAACTACAAGATATGGTCAGCAGCAAAACAGCAGTCTTTATCGTCCAGGCAGGAAAGACTACTTACAACCAGTTAGAGCAACATATGATATTATGCCGCAGATTTTCTGTAGATATATTAGGTTGCATTGTGATTGAATAAATGATGGAGCAGTGATGAATTTGAAAAATACGAGAATTAGTATAAATGGAAAAACAGCTAAACAATTACAAAATAGCTTCATCAGCAGTTTCAGGCAGTGGTTAAATGACCCCTATATAGGGGAAATCCTCTTTTTTGCAGGATATATTCTTTGTCTGGGAAGGGCTGTGTGGGTTACTACTATGTTTCCATACCCAGACTCCATAGATAAACTGCCCATTCTATTAGGATTACTATTGATTGTTTTGAAGATACTTTTATATGACCATTACAAGATGGACTTTTTTATAAAGGCTGTAATAGCAGTCCTCTGTTCTGGGGCAGTATTTGTTTCTAGTCGTTACTTAAATGTTTGTCTGTGGCTATTTATTGTATTGGGTTCCAAGGACATTTCTTTTCAGAAATTATTAAGGATTTATCTACTTGTGACAGGCACGATTGTACTTTTGGCTTTTCTGTCATCTCTTATTGGTGTCATTGAAAATCTTCAATATCAGACCGCCAACAGAGGTATCCGAAACTCCTTTGGGATTGTATTTGTAACAGACTTTGCTGCCCATATCTTTTATTTGACAGTAGCCTATTTCTGCTTAAAAGGACCAGATATCCGATGGTATCATTGTATTGGTGCAGCGGTTATCGCATATCTAGTCTATCATTATTGTAATGCAAGAGTAGATACTGTCAGTATCCTGCTGACTGGTATTTTGTATGGCATCCATATTTTGTTAGAGCATACCAGATATGCATTTCCTCGTTGGAAACAATTCTGGAACAAAACCTGGCAGGGTTTGGGACCATTTCTTATGCCTACCTTCGCAGGATTCTCCATCATGGTCACTGCATTTTATAAGGAGGAAAATCGTCTTTTAGCATGGATTAACGAGATTTCATCAAACAGACTTGATTTAGGGTTAAGAGGAATCAAAGATTATGGCATCACCCTTTTTGGACAGAGCATTGAAATGATTGGCGGCGGTGGAACTACGGAACAGACCAGTGAATACTTTTTTGTTGACTGTTCCTATATGCATATTCTGCTGCGATATGGATTCGTATTTACTGTCATGCTGATTGGCATTTATGTTGTGTGCTGCTATAAACATAGAAATAATCTGTATTTTCTGTTTGCAATTTCATTAGTTGCATTAAACTGCATTATCGCTCACCACATTATAGAATTAGCCTATAACCCATTTAGCTTTATCCTGTTAGCCTGCCATGATGAATGTAAAAATAGATACCTTTTTATTGCTCCCAGAGAACAAAAGGAACAACTATTATGGAATCCTGTTAGGGAATATAGAAAATGCTAAAGAAATTACCACATTCTCCGATATTCCCCTGGAGTTGTTCCTTCTACCTTTTTAAAAACCCTAGCAAAATACGCTGGTTCTTCAATTCCACATGTTTGACCAATCTGTTCCACTGTGAGGTCAGAGAATCTTAAAAGCTGTTTTGCATGGGTGATGCGTATCTGTGCCAGATAACTGTTAATCGTTACCCCAAACTGTTCTTTAAAAATTCTGGCCAGATAAAATTTATTGATATAAAATTTATCTGCAAGATTATCCAATATAATTTTCTCTTGATAATGCTGTTCCAAATAATCTTTCACATGCTGGAGAGATTGTTTTTTAGAACCAATATAAAAATTATTTTCTGGATGCCAGCTTTCTGCCATGAGAAGTGTCAGAAGGCTGGTCAGCTTTTCACAAATATGCATATCTCGGATATAGTCAGAAGAACCAGCAATACCTAGCAATTCATCCAAAAGTTTTACAAAAGCATTTGGAGTTTCAGGGCGAAAAACTGGCTGTCCTCCCCGTTCTACATATTTTTCATAAATTCCTCCCATATTTGGTCCATAAAAATGTACCCATTTCAGAGTCCACAGTTCTAAGTCAGAACGATGAGAATAGGATTTTCTACAATCAATAAATACACAGTCCCCAACACGAAGCGGATACTTTTTTCCATTATAGACAAGAACCCCAGAACCCTCTATAATAGTAAAAAATAAATAGGAAGCCAAATTTTTTCTTTCGCTGGTATGAGGCTTTTGAGCCTGCAGTTGCCCTACTTCCTGGAGATGAAGCAGATTTGTCCTGGCAAAATTAGATGGTGTGTAAATGATGCGGTTAGATTTTACAAGAGTTCCCTGAAATAATGCATCCATAATCGTAGACTCCCTTTGAATGGATAATAGATTTCGATTTTTTAATCTTGGTACGTCTGAATGATTATAATTATGAGATATGATTTAGTATAACACAAAAGTCAAGATTGTACCAGAGTATATCAAGATTGTTAATTGAACTTAAATATTCTTCTGTTTAAAATGGAAACATTAAATTGATGAAGGAGTTCTACACAATGAAAAAAGCATTGATTACCGGAATCACCGGTCAAGATGGTTCCTATTTAGCGGAGTTTCTCCTGGAAAAAGGCTATGAAGTTCACGGAATCTGTCGCCGTACCTCATTATCTAATACATCTCGAATTGACCATTTACTTAAACAAGACGCAATTATTCTCCATGATGGAGATTTATCTGATTCATCAGCCTTGCTTCGGATTACCAATATTGTCCAACCAGATGAATTTTATAACCTAGCTGCCCAATCCCATGTTCGAGTATCCTTTGATGCACCTGAATATTCTGGTGATATTGATGCTCTTGGAGTTCTTCGGGTGTTGGAAGCTATCCGTGCTCTTGGCATGACCAAAAAGACCAAATTTTATCAGGCTTCTACCTCAGAGCTTTATGGTAAAGTGGAGACTGTTCCTCAAAATGAGGAGACTCCATTTCATCCTTATAGTCCATATGCAGTGGCAAAACAATATGGATTCTGGATTACCAAAGAATATCGGGAAGCCTATGATATGTTTGCTGTCAATGGAATCCTTTTTAACCATGAATCGGAACGAAGAGGCGAAAATTTTGTGACCAGAAAAATCACTTTGGCAGCAGGAAGAATTGCAGAGGGAATCCAGGACCATTTGGAACTGGGCAACTTAGATTCTCTGCGTGATTGGGGATATGCCAAGGATTATGTGGAATGTATGTGGCTGATTATGCAGCAGGAGAAACCAGAAGATTTTGTTATTGCCACAGGAACCCAACATACAGTCCGCGATTTTGCAGAGAGAGCATTTAAGGCCAATGGAATGAAGATTCGCTGGGAAGGACAGGGCCTTGAAGAAAAAGGTTATGATGATGCTACTGGAAAGATGCTTATATGTGTCAATCCTGCATGGTTTCGCCCTACAGATGTAGATAACTTATGGGGCGACCCAACAAAAGCCAGAAAAGTTCTAGGATGGAATCCGCAGAAAACCAGTTATGAAGAACTGGTATCGATTATGGCCAAACATGATAGGGAGCTTGCCAGACGAGAGGCTATCATCAAAGGCTCCCGCTAAGGGAAAGGAATCAGTTATGATGGAAAAAAATGCAAAAATCTATGTGGCAGGCCATCGGGGAATGGTTGGTTCTGCTATTATAAGAGAATTGGAGCGTCAAGGCTATACCAATATCATTACTCGTACCCACAGAGAATTGGATTTATGCCGTCAGGAAGCCGTGGAGACATTCTTTGCCCAGGAAAAGCCAGAGTATGTCTTTCTTGCCGCTGCTAAAGTAGGAGGAATTGAGGCAAACCAAAGTGCTTTAGCAGATTTTATGTATGATAATATTGTATTAGAAATGAATGTCATTCATTCTGCCTGGAAAAACGGATGTAAAAAACTGGAATTTCTTGGTTCCTCTTGCATCTATCCCCGTATGGCTCCTCAGCCTATGAAGGAAAGCTGTCTGCTGACCAGTGAGTTAGAGAAAACCAATGAAGCCTATGCATTAGCTAAAATCTCTGGATTGAAATACTGTGAATTTTTAAACCGCCAATATGGGACAGATTATATCAGTGTCATGCCTACGAATTTATATGGTCCTAATGATAATTATCATCCCACTCACAGCCATGTACTTCCTGCTTTGATTCGCCGCTTCCATGAAGCAAAAGAGAATAAGCTTCCTTTTGTAACCTGTTGGGGTGACGGCAGTCCACTGCGCGAGTTTTTGTTTGTGGACGATCTAGCAGATTTATGTGTATATTTGATGAATCATTACAGTGGCAATGAAACTGTGAATGCAGGAACCGGAAAAGAATTAACTATCAAAGAGTTGACAGAGTTAGTGGCAAAGGTGATTGGCTATAAGGGGGAGATACATTGGGACCCCACCAAACCTAATGGAACACCTCGAAAGCTTTTAGATGTATCTAAAACTGCTGCTATGGGATGGACTTATAAGACAGAATTAGAAGACGGTATCCGTCTGGCATATGAGGATTTTCTGAATAACCCTATAAGGGCAGAACGATAATGTAACCACAATCCTATTTTAGACAATGGGTACAAACATAAGACGAAAGGAATAGGAATTGCTATGAATATAATTCTGTTATCGGGCGGTTCAGGAAAGCGCCTTTGGCCTCTTTCCAATGATATCCGTTCCAAACAGTTTATCAAAATTTTTAAGACAGAAGATGGGCAATATGAATCTATGGTACAGAGGGTATATCATCAGATTCAAAAAGTAGACCCAAATGCTACTGTGACGATTGCCACATCTAAGACTCAAGTTTCATCGATTCACAATCAATTAGGAGAAACTGTGGGAATCTCTGTGGAACCATGCAGGAGAGATACCTTTCCAGCCATTGCCTTAGCAACTGCTTATCTCCATGATGTTCAGGGAATTTCCTCAGATGAAACTGTGGTAGTCTGCCCTGTAGACCCTTATGTAGAGCCAGATTATTTTCAGGGCCTTAAACAATTAGGGGAGCAAGCCAAAAAGGGAGAAGCAAACTTGGTGCTTATGGGAATTGAGCCTACCTATCCAAGTGAAAAATACGGATATATTATTCCAGAAACAAACAATATTGTGAGCAAAGTTTCAACTTTTAAAGAAAAGCCTGATATCAAGACTGCCCAGAATTATATCAGCCAGGGGGCCTTGTGGAACGGCGGAGTATTTGCCTACAAATTAAGCTATGTATTGGATAAAGCCCATGAGCTGATTGATTTTAAAGATTATGGGGATTTATTTTCCAAATATGAAACCTTGGACAAAATCAGTTTTGATTATGCAGTTGTAGAAAAGGAAACCGCAATTCAGGTTATGCGTTTTTCCGGCCAATGGAAAGATTTAGGCACCTGGAATACTCTTACAGAAGCCATGGTCGAAGCCACAGTCGGAGAAACCATATTGGATGATAAAACCTGCAAAAATGTCCATATTATCAATGAACTGGATGTTCCTGTCTTAGCTATGGGATTACAAGATGTGGTAATTTCTGCAAGTCCAGAAGGAATTCTTGTCTCAGACAAAGGACAGTCCAGTTATATAAAGCCTTTTGTTGACAAAATCAATCAGCAGATTATGTTTGCAGAAAAATCGTGGGGAAGCTTTCGAGTCCTAGATGTAGGGACAGAAAGTTTAACCATAAAAGTTACTCTAAATCCTGGACATCACATGAATTATCACAGCCATAAGAATCGAGATGAAGTGTGGACTATTATCTCTGGAAATGGACAGGCAATCGTAGATGGCAATAAGAAAAATGTCCAAGCCGGAGATGTAGTTATTATGAAGGCAGGCAGCTACCATACAATCATTGCAGAGACAGAATTAAAAGTGATAGAGGTTCAACTAGGCAAAGATATCTCTGTCCATGATAAACAAAAACAGGAGCTTGATAAATTTTTATAATGAGAGTTCGTTTATTTTTAAAAGATACTTTCCTGTTCAAAAAATGTCGAATCATTGATATGTGAAACTAAACTTTCATGCGACATTTGACCTTCAACCACCCAACCTATGAAAGCTGATTGCTCCGCGCCTTCGATGCTCCCACAATCGCCACCAGTATTCGCAATTCGAGCTGTCATTCTCCTTACTCATACTGGCTTGGTTGCCCGATATCCACGTTTCATCGCAAGCGAGCTTGCATTCACCATAACTGTCCTGCAACATTTTCATAGTACCCCCATGTCCTGCTGCACGACCATAAATGAAGGGGGTTACTATGCCCTCTGGGGGATGCACATAGAATGCAAAAACTGCATTCCAGCGCTGTACGGTCTGCGCAGCAAGCGTGCAGACCTACCATGAAGATTCGATACTTTTATAGTAATTTTTGCACCTGGAAAGGAATCATAGAAAGTGAATAACAATATAGATGATAATATAATAAAAGAGTATAAGCTTTGGCTAAAAAAATCCTCTGCAGATCCAGAGGTTACAGAAGAACTAAAAGGAATGAAAGACAATAACGATAAAATTGAAGATGCCTTTTATCGAAATTTAGCTTTTGGAACTGGAGGTTTACGAGGAATCATTGGAGCTGGCACTAACCGTATGAATATCCATACAGTAGCTAGGGCCTCTCAAGGTCTTGCCAATTATGTAAAAAAATTTTTTCCCAATGTTCCTTTGAATATTGCGGTTAGTTATGATTCCCGTATCAAATCTCAATTATTTGCTCAGACAGCCAGCAATGTATTTGCAGCTAATGGAATAAAGGTATATCTTTATCCTCAACTTATGCCCACTCCCTGCCTATCCTTTGCAGTCCGCAAGCTGGGGTGTATTGCTGGAGTAATGATTACTGCCTCCCATAACCCCTCCCAATACAATGGTTACAAGGTTTATGGCGCTGATGGCTGCCAGATTACTACAGAAGCTGCTGCACTAATTCTGGAAGAAATCAATAAGTTAGACATGTTTGATGATATAAAAACTACTTCTTTTGAATCTGGAATTTTCTCTGGCTGTATTGAATATATTTCCGAAACTATATCTGCTGCTTTTATCAATGAAGTAAAAAAACAATCTGTTATAGGAGAAGATGATAGCATCAATAGAGATATTGCCATTATCTATTCTCCACTAAATGGTACTGGTTTGCATCCAGTCCTTCAAGTATTAAAAGAAAGTGGTTATTCCAATATCAGAGTGGTAGAGGAACAGCGCCAACCTGATGGTACATTTCCCACCTGTCCATATCCTAATCCAGAGGTGGAAGAAGCTATGGCTCTTGGAATAGAATATGCCAAAAGACATAAGGCAGACCTTTTTCTTGCCACTGACCCAGACTGTGACCGTGTTGGCATTGCTGTCAGAAATAAAACTGGAGCATATACACTCTTGTCTGCCAATGAGACAGGGATACTTCTTTTGGATTATATCTGCTCCAGAAGAATTGCTATGGGCACAATGCCCAAAAATCCGATATTTATGAAAACCATTGTAACAACTGGAATGGCAGAACAGATTGCTTCCCATTATGGGGTGCAGACAGTTAATGTACTTACAGGATTTAAGTTTATTGGGGAAAAAATTGGAGAGCTGGAATCAAAAGGGTTGGTAGACCGCTTTATCTTTGGGTTTGAAGAAAGTTATGGATATTTAAGCGGAACATATGTTCGTGACAAAGACGGAGTAGGAGCAACCTTCCTGATTTGTGAAATGTTTAGCTATTATGCTAACAAAGGGATTACTTTGTTGGATAAGCTGGAAGAATTGTATTGTACCTATGGCTATTGCTTAGATACTTTGCATTGTTATAATTTTGAAGGTGCAGCAGGGTTTATGCATATGCAGGAAATCATGAAAAAGCTGCGAGAAGAGGCTGGTTCTAGCTTAGGAGAATTAGGTGGAAAAAAGATTATTGGCTGTCTAGATTATAAAGAAGGGCTGGAAGGACTTCCAAAATCAGATGTAATAAAATTTGTATTGGAAGACCATTGCTCCATAGTGATAAGACCATCTGGGACAGAACCTAAGATGAAAGTGTATATTTCGGTTAGTGGGGAGAATCGGGAAATGGCAGAGAGGGTGGAAAGAGAGATTGGGCAGTGGGTGGAAGGGAGTATAGAAATACTAATTAACTAGGCATTATAATAATTTTTGCTTCTTTTAATCATTGCATAGTTAAGGTAAACCTTGGTTCAACATTTAACTAAATAAAATTACTCTTCAATTGCTTATGATATTTGTGTCTTCTTGTTGGAGCTGTTGCAAAATACTATTATTCTACAATGTATAGATGTGATATTCCAAATACTTATACTATATATTAGATAAATTTATTATTCTGCAATAGCCCCTATTGATGACTTTATTTTTGCTTCTAAAAATTTTCACATGAAATATTATATTGCCTTATTAGTTTTGTCTATTATAATATAATCTAAGAAATGAAATCATCTGTTTTATTATTAATATATCATTTTTCTATACATCTCATAAATTTGTTCTGCCATATCTTTTAATGTCATAATATTGTAAGAATCGCATATAGTAGCATTCATATCTCTCAATCTTTCTTTTGTAAGGCTGCAAATTGCATTTTTTAGTTCTTCTTTTGAATTAGCATTATAAATAATTCCTGCTCCTTTTGGCAATACATCCTTTGCACCAACATTTGATGAGATAATTACTGGAACAGCAAAACTTAACGCTTCTATGACTGTATACCCAAAAGTTTCATACCATATACTGGGAACAACCAAAGCATCTGTATCATTAAAAATAGTTGATAGCTGATTATAAGAATATCTTTTATGTGTTTTTATATATGGCGGCAAATCATTTCGCTCAAAAAATACATTCAAAATAATATTATTATTTGAATTTAATAGCTCATCAAGTGCCGCCTTAAGATAAAAAAACCCTTTGCCCCCCCCATATGGACCTAAATACGATAATTTCAAAAAATCGTTATACTTTCGTCTTTTTCTATTATCTTTAATATCACCATGACTTATCGATATAACAAAAGATTTATATACTCCCATATATTTCTCGTACACATTTTTTGTAATAGTACTATTATAATGAATCATATCCATATTTGATATTACTGATTTATAAAATTCGCGCAACTTGATATAATTTCTTGATTCAAAACTTGTATCACCTTTATCATAATCAGAAACATTCTCACCTAAAAAGTTATCTCTATGACCTTTTCTTAACAGTTTTACTATATGAGTATTCTTCAATACTCTGTAAATAGGACTCTGTAGTATCCTAATTTTGCTGATTGATAATGCAGTTTTATTACATATATTACACATGCTACAATCTGTAATTGTATCACATAACTTGCTATTCCTGTACATAGTTACTTTAGGACAGATGGGAAAGAAATCATGTACAGAAAAGCAGGTTTTAATATTCAGTTTTTTTGCGACTATCAAAAGATTTTTATGAAATCCCATAAGTGTATGTATATGAATAATATCAGGTTTGAGTTCCATAAGAAATTTCTCATACACATCTGCATTTCCTAGTTCCATAAATACTGTTGTATCTATAATTCCTTCATCATAAGAAATAGGGACAGGATTGATAACCTCATAGCTGTGAATTCCATCTACATTTCCTTTATATTTGAATGCTGTATTTTTACCTATAAAATGCATTTCACCTGGCCAAAGAAGAGTAACTATATGTCCATCTTTCACTTGTTGTCTCATCAGGTCCATTGTAAATTTTGTCAATCCTCCTGTTCGATATGGTGGAAAACCTAATGAATAATGTAATATTCTCATAATTTTGTACCTCTATGCAGTCATTTTTTGTACAGCAATGATATGATAAATAGTTGAAATCCATTTCCAAAATAAATCTATTAGTAAAGATGATGAAAGAGTTAATGCAACCAATATTGCCCAATCTATATATGCATTCGGGGTACAATACACTATCTTTACAACATAATAAAAATAATAACAGAAAAAAGTATGTACAAGCCACATATTAGTACTATGTTTTCCTATAAATTTACATATATATGCAAATCCTGGTAAATAATCCAGAAGTGCTTTTGAAATTACAAGGAATACTGGAACAAGTAAAAAGTCCATTCCCGTACCTTCAAAAATATACCTTGAGTAAATCAAAACTATTTCAGATACAATAATAAATAAAAACCGTATTGAGGTCTGCATATTATGGTATAACTGATAAGATATCTTACTTAACATATCATACTTTCCAAAAATATATCCAAGTAGAATTATACCTGGAAGCACCTTACTCCATTGCATATTTTTCCAAAGAGCATATATAATATCATCTGATAATAAATTAAATTGACGAAATAATATATCGGAACACAAAATTTTATTTATGAATTGTATAGCGCCAATAATAGCTATCTCAACTAAAAAAGAATTTATTTTCTTAGTTATTTCATAATATACATATACAAAGATTATTCC
>DEPC01000055.1:0-9902 GCA_002358555.1 Hungatella sp. UBA3402
GAAAGCCAGCGCCTTGAGACGCTGGCCTAGCAACAAAGGGTTATACCCGTTCCACAAGCCACCCGTTTTACTTCTTTTACTTTTGGCGGAAGGATTTTAAAGTATGAATAGTAAAGAGAAAAAACAGGTAGTAACACAAAAAGATATTTTTAAACTTTTGGATTCTTGTTATGAAAAATGCTTATATGGTATACCAAAAGTTAGCCCAAGTGTTAAGGATATGGCCAATGATTATTTAAAGAAACATAAAACAACAGAAGAGGCATGTAAGGCAATGCTGCGCAATCAAATTGCTAAATGTACAACATCTGGAATTCTGACTGGTTTCGGAGGATTTATCACTATGCCTGTTGCTATTCCAGCAAATCTTGGAAGTGTAATTTATGTGCAGATGCGTATGATTGCCTGTGTTGCATATATGGCAGATTATGAATTGGAGAGCGATCAGACACAAACTTTTGTTTATGCCTGTTTAGCTGGTGTTACAGTTAATGGTTTGGTAAAACAGGCTAGCATAAAGTTTGGTGTTAAATTTGCAAATGGGCTTATAAAAAAGATTCCAGCAAAAGTATTAACTAAAATAAATCAAAAAATAGAATTTCGCTTTATTACCAAATTTGGAACAAAGGGAATTGTCAATTTAGGAAAACTTCTTCCAGGTGTAGGGGCTGTAATTGGCGGTGGATTAGATTTGGTAGAAACTAAACTTATTGCCGATCGTGCTTATAAATGGTTTTTAAAAGGCGATTTTTCTGTAAAGAATGACAAGGAAGAAGATATCATAGAAATTGATGATATTGATTTTGAAGAGGAAGATTTTTAATCAATGATGTAATTACATAGATTACAATATATCTTTTATTGTTAGCTTAAAGATGATTTAAGCCTTATATATAAGAGAAAATAGATAAAGGAAATATAGTTATATGGCAATTTGCTGTAATAAGCGGATTGTCATATTTTTATGGAAAAATAAAAATTTATGTGTTAATATATAAGAACAAAAATAAAAACATAAGGGAAGATTATGAGTCGAAAATAACGACAATTGGAATTAAAACAAGAAAAAAGGGAAAGAGAAGCATAGGAGGAGGCAATTTTTGTGATGAATCCTACTGCTCAATTTGGTATAATCGTACCCACATTCTCGCCTTTTGGCAAAGGAGGTGCAAATCATTATTGATAGATTGATGGCATATTTTGGGACATATTGGTAACTTACCAGTATAAAATAAAATTAGGAAAACGGGCTTATTTATAAAGGAGCTGTGATAAAATAGAATGATGTTGCAATGTATGAATGGGATATCTATATCATAGATTGTAGAATTTGTCTATTTATAATATCTCCTAGAAAGGATAACGATATGGATAAATTAAAAAACAAGCGAGATAATTATTTTGTTGAGGGATTACAAGGTGCGGGAAAGACAACTTTTTTATGGCATCTCTCTGATATTTTGAGTAATTATAGGTTCTTTTATGAAGAAGATTTTTCTCCTGTTGACTTGATGTGGTGTGCCTATGTTACAAAACAACAGTATCACAGCTTATTGATAAATTATCCATCACTCAATAAAAAAATAAAAGAAAATACGGTTATGGAAGGAAAGTACAGAATTATCTGCTACACAAAAATCTTGACAGACATTCCAGATTTTCATAGAAATATGGAAAAGTTTGAGATATATAATGGAAATCGTGATAGAGAGTCTTTTGAAAATATAGTTTTTGAGCGCTTCCAAAGATGGAATGGACAAGGACAGGTTTTTGAATGTGCTATTTTCCAAAATATAATTGAAAATCAGATGTTAAATTTTATGATGACTGATGATGAAATTATTGATTTTTATAAAAAATTGAAGAAGATTCTTGATGATAAGCCATACAAAATTATCTATTTAGATATCGAGGATATTGCAGATGGAATTGATATTATCAGAAAAGAACGAACTGATAATATGGGAAATGAACTATGGTTCAATTTAATGGTTAAATATATGGAGGAATCGTCCTATGGAAAAGAGTATGCTTTGAAAGGGTTGGAGGGGCTGCTTACTCATTTGGAGAAAAGAAAAGCTTTAGAACATCAGATTATTGACAAGGTTTTTAAAGAAAATACCATTATTCTAAAGGCCAAAGACTATACTCATGAGGGTATTGCAGAGCTATTCCAGAAAGGACTATAATTATCTTTTTTCTATCTTTATTATACTACGAAAATGCTTGAAAAACAAGACTTGTAACAGATTCTGCACAATGCTATAATCATCTTCCAAATACAGGGTACGCTTATCAATTTCTTTTCATCAATATCTGTAATTAAATTTTTGAGAGTACTCATATAAAACAGGAGGAAGGTTCTTTGGCTAAGGATTGGATGATTTTATTGCAACAGCAGAATCAATTAAGTAAAATGATTGAGGCAAATCAGACTACCAAACAATATGGGCTTATGTTAAGTGAGCAGGATGCAAAATTGATTTTAAAAAGTCAAAGGTATGCACTGAAACAGGAAGAAAGAATAGAATTTGGAGAAGGAGTGATTCCAAAAATTATTTATGAATTCTGTGATTCTGATTTTATTGACCAGAATAACTATGTGGATACCATTATTCGCCTACAGGAAATTTTCTATCTGTATAAAAATGAAATGCATGATGAAATTACAGATGATGAGTTGCTGCATTTTATGAAGGAGCAGTTTGAAAGTATTTGTTTTGGCGATTTAGATTATCTGGAAGGAACCTGTCTTCCCATTTTTTCTCAGGCAATTCGGGCTGGATACAGAGATTATATCACTTCAGAAGGGTATGGGGAATATGAAGGGTTTGATGAGGTACAGAGATGGGATTATGAACTGTATCTTGAAAGCTTAAAAGAACTTTTCTGGAGGTAGCTGCTATATGGATTACAAAATAGAAGAATTGGTCCCAATTGTTGGGAGATTAGCAGAAAAATATACTGGCTTTGAGAGCACATCTGTCACTTACGAAAAGGCAGAACAACTTATGGAGGCAGTTCTGTATTGTATTCATGAAACAGAGTTATATGCAAACAATCAAATTGTTTTAGGAAAAGGGATACCATCCGCACAACATACATATGAAATTGGGGCTACTTATGTTAAACAAAAGGTAAAAACTGCATTAGATTTATATAATAGTATTTTATCGGATTTTGCCTATTATGAAAATGTTTGTCTATATAAGACTTTTGTAAAGGATATTCCCCAATTTTTTCAGTGCTATGATATAAGATTTGAACCACAAAATACAATAATAACTTTAGATTATCCAATTCTAAAAGATATTTCCCAATATACAGGAATTGATAAGATTTATGAATTTATCCGATGCATTCAATTAGAACAGAGATTTTTAAAACAGTTTCCAAAAGACTATATAAAAAATAGCTTGATTCAATATCATAAGTCCTATAAATATATGATAGAAAATATCTGTGAAATTATTTTTATAACCCTTATAGGACATATCCTATCTCAAAAATCTTTATGGGAACAAGGGTTTGATGAGGTTGATTATCTAAAAATACAAGAAATTTTTAAAGATCAAGAACTATTAGATATAAAGAAAATGCTAGAGCAGGCAACCATTACATTTGTACAGCAATACTGGGAAGACTGTAAGGATTTGTCACAATATCTAACAGCCTCTCTTGATGGAATTATTACCCGTCTGAAAAATGCAGCAGAGCATGGAACACTTTCCAGAATGTTTTAATATGGATTTAAAAGTTGGAGTTCTGTTATAAGAACAAAAAATTTACCTAAAAATTATGCTAATCACTAATAAATTTGTTCTAACAGATACAAACCCTCCTATGCCATAATGAAGAATAACTGAACACGATTTGCGTGAAGTTATTCGCTATCCAAAAAAGAACTTATTACTTGGAAAGGAGTTATGAAAAATGCCAAAGAAAGCATCCGACCTTGTTAGGTTTTATCAGAATCAGGCAGGTCCTACAGTGAGCACAGTCAATCGGAGAATACTGGAAGAAGATGGTCTTACATTCAAAGATATTGATGGAAGTGGAAAAATTTCAAAAGTCAATGACTGGCGTTTGCCCGCCAAGGAACGTGCAAAAGCTTATGTAAAAATATTGAGTATTCAAGAAAAGATTGCGCAGCTTTTTATTTCGGACTGGCGTATGGGCAAATATCCGTTAGGAGATGGACAATCTGTTGTCCTAGATGAATCAGGAACTTTAGATGAAGGAGAATTCCGAGGAAAAACCATTTTTGGAGAGCAGCATCTTCCAGGAACTTCTACTCTGATTAAAGAATGGTTTTCCCGTCATCTCATACTGCGAGCTAATGCTGAAACTACAGATTTAGTTGATTATTTGAATCAGCTTCATGCAGTGGCAGAAGAATGTGAACATTTTGTTCCTGTCAATGTTGCATCGAACTCTCGCAATGAACATGGAGAGGCTGTTTTTGGCATGAATGATGCAGCAGGTGTTTTTCCGGCATGGCCTGGAACTTTAGGGATTGCTGCTGCAATAAAGGGAGATAGTCTGGAAATTGCGGACCAGCTTGCTCAGTGTGTCCATGATTGTTGGAATGAGTCTGGTCTTCGCAAGGGATATATGTATATGGCAGATACCATGACAGACCCTCGCTGGCAACGTACATTTGGAACCTTTGGAGAGGATACTGAACTAATTTGTAAGATTTTTGAGCATATCATGCCCATTATTCAAGGCAGTAAAGAGGGAGTTACAGAGGATGGCGTGGCTATGACTGTAAAACATTTTCCTGGAGGCGGAGCCCGTGAAAATGGGTTTGACCCTCATTATGAAATGGGGCAATGGAATGTCTATCAGACAGAGGGAAGTTTGAAACAATATCATCTTCCGCCATTTGAGACAGCCATAGAAAATCATGCAGCTTCTATCATGCCTTATTATGCAAAGCCCGCAAAAGATAAAAGTCAAACTCAAAAAGGCTTGGACGGAAAAGATTTAGAGCTTCAGCCCTATGGATTTGCATTTAATAAACCATTGATTGATGACTTACTGAGAAAGCAGATGGGATTTAAAGGTTATATCAATTCTGACACAGGAATTATTCACAATATGTGTTGGGGCGTGGAAATGTTAGATAAACCAGAAAGAATTGGATATGCAGTGAATCATGCAGGGGTAGACCTTATCAGTGGTCTGTTTGACAATGATTATGGGATGGAAGCATATAATAGAGGAAAGAATGATTATTATGACATTCATTCTATTCCAGAGGGATTTGCAAAGGAAGATTTGATTCTTACAGAGGAAGCGATTGACCGCGCAGTTACTCATACTTTAACAGAGATGTTCCAGCTTGGCATGTTTGAAAATCCCTACCGCAGTCCCCAAAAAGCAGCTAAAGTTGTAGCTGACAAAAGGTATTGGGAGCAGGCTATGGATGCACACAGAAAGAGTGTTACTTTGCTGAAAAATGATGGAGTGCTGCCCCTTACACCAGAGAAGCTCAATGGGAAGAAAATTTATGGAGAGGCATTCTGCAAAGATAGCGAAAAAGCTAAAGTTGCAACAAAGAAATTAAAGGAACTCTTATATGGATTGGTATTGACAGAAGACCCAAAAGAAGCAGATTATGCTATCTTAATGATTTCTCCGTCTTCTGGTGAATATTTTAATGCCACACCTGGATTTTTGGAACTGGATATCTGTGAAGGAAAAGAAGTTTGCAATGTAGATAAATCAGGCTGTCCCACAAAAGAGACACATTTAGAGACGACTTTGACTGGTATTGGACGAATCAGAGAGATTGCCAATATCATACATAGCAATGGAGGGAAAGTGATTGCCAATATCAATGTGACATTGGCATGGCAGTTAGGAAATATAGAACCTTGTTTCGATGGGCTGACTGTTGGATTTGATACCTATCCTACTGCAGTACTCGATGTACTTTTGGGACGTTTTTTACCAGTAGGAAAGCTGCCAATCACACTTCCAAGGGGAGATGAAGTGTTAGCAGTAAATGAACATGGAATCTGCATAAGTCCAAATGATGTTCCTGGATTTGCAAAGGACCAATATATGCCAGACTCTTTGAAAGATGAAAATGGAAAAGCCTATGCTTATCGCGATAAAGCAGGCAATTATTATGAGCTGAATTTTGGGTTGAGATATTAAGCATATTAGATTTATTTAAGTTTTTAAAGATTCTTCCCAGATGATTAAGGAATGGAATAGAGAAAGTAGGGGGTATGAAAAAATGACTTTTTCATAGTCCTTACTTTTTTAATGTGGAACTTACACTTTAAAAATAACTATTCTTACTCTCAAATTCAAAGTGCAATGTTGCCAGGTTTAAGTTGATTCGTTGTAGTAGTTAAATTTATGAGTAACTGACAGTTGTGATTGTATTTTTTATGTGAACTACCGGATTTATGCGGGGTTTAAGAGCACTGTCAAGAGCGCTAATTTAAAAAATGGGGAAATTCAAAAGCTGTAAAATCATTGATTTAGCAGACGCAGTCTGTTATAATATGATACCAAGGTCAAAAGGCCATAAATAGAAAGTGTAAAAACAAGTTATGAGAGGAAAATATTTGTCAAAGAGATTATTTTGGACAATAATTGTCATTTTGTATGTGGGATTTATTTTTCATAACTCTTTTACTCCAGCAGTTGAATCTTCTAAACAAAGTGGTGGAGTGCTGGAGATGGTGTTGCAAACAGCAAGTTATCTAGGAATTGAGAGTGGCTGGGTGACAGAACATTTAATTCGGAAAACGGCACATTTTGCCGAATATTCTTTGTTTGGAATTCTGTTGGGAATTGCTGTTAGACAGTATTCTTTAGAAATTAAGTTACAAAGAGTTTTCCAGTGCTGGATAGGCACAATGGTTCCGCTGACAGATGAAACGATACAACTATTTAGTGAAGGACGGTCTGGACAAATTAGCGATGTGTGGTTGGATATATCAGGTGTTCTGACTGGTTTTTTAATGATAGGAATCTGGTTATGGGTCAGGAAAAAAGGAAAAAGAGTAAAGAAAGTGCGATAGAGCCAGTAGTCTAGAGAAAGGTGGATTTATAAAAAGGATGAAGAAAAATATAGGGCTTCTTTTGGAGTATGACGGAAGCCGTTATGATGGCTGGCAGAAACAGAGAAATACAGATAACACGATTCAGGGAAAGATAGAAAAAGTTTTGGAGAAAATGACTGGAAGTTTTCAGGAGGTATATGGCTCTGGAAGAACAGATGCAGGGGTTCATGCCAAGGGACAGGTAGCCAATGTTCATTTAGATACAAAACTGACTGATGGGGAGATACAACATTATCTAAATGCCTATCTGCCAGAGGATATTCGAGTGTTGGAAGCAAAGACAGTATCTGAAAGATTTCATAGTCGTCTTTTAGCAAAAGAAAAGATTTATACATACTGGATTGATATGGCGCCAAAAAGTCCAGTATTTCAAAGAAAATATATCTATACCTTGGGAGAGAGGCTTGAGATTCAGGCAATGGAGCAGGCAGCACAAATTCTCTGTGGAACCCATGATTTTGGAAGCTTTTGTACCAGCAAAAATAAGAAGAAGTCTTCTGTAAGAACTTTAAAACAGATGGATATAACAGTTTATGGCAGCCAGTTGGAAATTACTATAGCAGCAGATGGATTTCTCTATAATATGGTGCGGATTTTGACAGGAACGCTTATCGAGATAGGTCAGGGAAAACGAAGGATTGATTCTGTAAACCAGCTTTTAGAAGTGATTGACCGAAAAAACGCTGGATTTACGGTGCCAGCCAAGGGACTTTTTTTGACAGAGGTAGTCTACGATTCAGATATTTTTTCATCTGTGCATGAATGACAATAATAGTATTAAAATAAAAGAATTATATTTTAATGGAAAGCGAGTAAGAGATAGCAGATGACAGAACAGTTGGTAAAACGGTTCGTGAAAGATTATAAGAACACAGAAGATATCAATGTAAGAACTGCTTATGGAGTACTGGCCAGCATAGTAGGAATCTGCTGTAATTTGCTTTTGTTTACAGCAAAAATTTTTTTAGGAGTCATGGTTCATAGTATTTCGGTCATGGCTGATGCATTTAACAATTTGTCTGATGCAGCTTCTTCTATCATTGGATTTATTGGAGTGAAGATGGCTCAAAAGCCAGCTGATGACCATCATCCCTTCGGGCATGGACGAATCGAATATATTTCTGCATTTATTGTAGCGTTTCTTGTAATCCAGGTTGGATTTTCCTTGTTTAAAAATTCTATCAGCAAAATAAGAGAACCTCAAGAGATGATATTTAACAGCATTTTTGTAGTGATTTTGCTGTTGTCTATTGGGGTGAAGCTATGGTTGGGAATGTTTAACAAAGCTTTGGGAAAAAGGATACATTCAACAGTGATGATGGCTACAGCAGCAGATTCTCTAGGAGATGTTGCTTCAACCTCAGCCACCATATTGTCGCTGTTGGTATTTGGCGTTTTTGATGTCAATATTGATGGAATTGTAGGGCTTGTGGTATCTGTAGCAGTTATGGTAGGAGGAGTCAATATTGCCAAAGATACATTAGCTCCACTGATTGGGGAAGCTATTGACCCTAAAATTTATAAGGAAATAAAAGATTTTGTAGAACAATATGATGGAATTGTGGGAACTCATGATTTGATTGTTCATAACTATGGGCCGTCCAGAAGTATGGCGTCCATCCATGCAGAGGTTCCAAGTGATGAGAATATTGAGGTAAGTCATGAGATTGTGGATAGGATTGAACGGGATTGCTTTAGAAAACTAGGTGTTTTTTTAGTGATTCATATGGACCCTGTGGAGACGCATAATGAAGAGATTAATGCTATTAAAGAAGAAGTTGCCCATATTTTGGCAAGGCTGGATTCCAGGTTAGAATTTCATGATTTAAGAGTGGTAGAAGGAAATCAGAGAAGTAATTTGATTTTTGATCTTGTAATTCCAAGGGATTATAATGAGACTATGCGGGATACACTAAGAATCAGGATTTCGGAGGAAATACAGAAACATAATCCTAAGTTTTGTTGTATCATGACTATGGAAAATAGTTTCTGTGCAGAGAATCTGGAGTCAATCTGATGATTGGTGAGGAATGGCATGGAAAGAACAGCAGGAAATCGTATATTTAAGGGAGGCCGGACAGAGGAGGACCGGCTTTTGCTGTTGATGAAAACAGGGGACCAAGATGCGTTACGGAAGTTGTATGAGATGACAGCAAAAAGTATTTATAGTTATGCCTTGTCGATTTTAAAACAGCCCCAAGATGCAGAAGAGGTGATGCAGGATACTTATTTAACAGCATGGAAACAGATA
The DNA here is from genome assembly GCA_002358555.1 of Hungatella sp. UBA3402. Classification (GTDB taxonomy): domain Bacteria; phylum Bacillota; class Clostridia; order Lachnospirales; family Lachnospiraceae; genus UBA3402. The sequence goes on from DEPC01000055.1 coordinate 9,340, forward strand.
GAACAGTACAAGACTGAGGGAAAGCCCATGGCATGGTTGTTGACGATAGCCAGAAATCTTTGCTATATGAAACTCAGAAGGCAGAGAGACCATCCAGAAATAAGCTATGAAGAATTGGAGGAGGAAGAACCAGGAGAATTATGTCTCCAGATTGAACTAGCTCCAGAAAAGCAGATGCTTTTAGATGCACTCTCAGCTTTGCAGGAGGAAGAACGAAAAATAGTATTGCTTCATGATGCCGGAGATATGAAGCATAGGGAGATTGCTGAGTATTTGGGATATCCCCTGGCAACCGTGTTATCCAAATACCGCCGAGCATTAAAGAAAATGGAAAAACAGCTTCAGAAAAATAATAATTTTTAGATACTAAAACAGTTATTTAATAAAGAAAGGTAAAAGATAAAAAACTTAAAAAAAGGGGTTGACGAGTTTTCCAGTATATAGTATAATGTGTCTTGTCGCTGAGATATGCGAGAAAAAAGAGCGACAAGAGAGATTGGGCTATCGCCAAATGGTAAGGCAACGGACTCTGACTCCGTCATTTTCAAGGTTCGAATCCTTGT
>DEPC01000055.1:10229-12166 GCA_002358555.1 Hungatella sp. UBA3402
TTCGAATCCTTGTAGCCCAGCGATAAGGGTCTTCTGATAAACAGAAGGCTCTTTTTTAATTTTTAGTCACTCTATAGACATTCCTGAGAAAATACTATATAATGGTACTGATTTTGGGGTAAAGGGGAGCAGATATATGTATCATTTTGACAGCAGGGTGCGTTACAGTGAAACTGACGAGAAGGGACAGTTATCCTTGACAGGAATCTTAAATTATTTTCAGGACTGCTCCACATTTCAGTCAGAGGACTTAGGAATGGGAGTTCGATATTTATCAGAACATAACCGTGCATGGTGGCTGACTTCCTGGCAGATTATTATAGACAGATATCCCATTTTGGGGGAAAGAATTGTGGTCAGCACTTGGCCGTATGATTTTAAAGGGATTTATGGATATCGTAATTTTACTTTGCAAAATCTAAAAGGAGAGTATCTGGTAAGAGCTGCTTCTGTATGGTTTTTATTTGATACCAGACAACAGCGGCCAATCAGAGTTCAGGAATCAGATATTCGGGGATATGGTACTACAAGACCAAGGCTAGAGATGGATTATGCTCCTAGAAAGATTGAAGTCCCAAAGGAATATGAGGAGAAAAAACCAGTTTTGGTCGAAAGGCATCATCTTGATACGAATCATCATGTGAACAATGCACAATATGTAGAGATAGCCAAAGAATGTTTGCCTGATGATATAGACATAAAAGAGCTTCGGGCGGAGTATAAAAAGGCAGCAGTTTTGGGAAACTATATGACACCAAGGATTAGTAGAACTCAGGAAGGTTATATAACAGCCTTATGCGATGCCAAGGGCAGCCCTCATGCAGTTATATGGCTGCGAGAATCAGATAATGGAAGAGAGCGATAATCGACTTTGCATATCTGTGCTTTAGGCAGAGCGAAAGAGATGGAGACAAAAATGATTGAATTAGGAAAAAAGCAGTTATTGGAGGTTGTCCGAAAGAAGGAGTTTGGAGTTTATGTGGCAGAAAAAGCAGGAGATGAGGAGTCTATACTGCTTCCAAAGAAACAGGTCCCCAAGGAGATTGAGGTTGGAGACAAGCTGGAGGTTTTCATTTATAAAGATTCTAAAGACCGCCTGATTGCTACCACAGCAGAACCAAAGCTTCAAGTGGGGGAAACTGCTGTTTTAAAGGTTAAAGAAGTAGGGAAAATAGGTGCTTTTCTTGATATGGGATTAGAAAAAGACTTACTGTTGCCTTTTAAAGAACAGAGTCATAAAGTCCGTCCAGGAGAAGAATGTTTAGTAGCTTTGTATGTGGATAAGAGTAACCGCCTGGCGGCAACGATGAAAGTTTATTCTTATATGAACAATGAATCTCCTTATAAAAAGGATGACAAAGTTTCAGGAACCGTGTATGAGATAAATGAAACTCTAGGAGCTTTTGTGGCAGTAGATAATCGGTTTTATGGATTGATTCCAGCCAAAGAGCTGTTTGAAGATATTCATAGAGGAGATGTGGTAGAAGCTAGGGTAGTAAAGGTACGAGAAGATGGAAAGTTAGATTTAAGTCCTAGAGAGAAGGCATATCTTCAGATGGATACAGATTCCCAGATAGTTTTAAAGAGAATAGAAGAATTAGGAGGAGCTTTGCCTTTTAATGACAAAGCCTCACCAGAAACTATCAAGAAAGAGTTCCATTTAAGCAAAAATGCATTTAAGCGGGCAGTAGGGCGGTTATTGAAAGAGGGCAAAGTTAAAATTACAGAAAAAACTATAGAAAGGATATAGGGAGGTTCATCTTGGACTCGATAGAATATTATAACAAATATGCGGCAAAGGTATATGAAGATACTGTTGATGTGGACATGAGCGAGATCATGGGAGAGTTTTTAAAGCACCTTGAGGAGGGAGACACCATCCTTGATCTGGCCTGTGGTTCCGGGCGGGACACCCTGACCATGTATGAGATGGGGTT
>DEPC01000257.1 GCA_002358555.1 Hungatella sp. UBA3402
ACTATGCCAATAGCAAATTTTACCAATTATTTTATATTATTTTTTTGTTGAATTCAAGTATTGATGCAGCAGAAATGCTATAATAGGTAAAGAATTATGAAAAATCTTTATTCTTCAAAGGCTATCATATACTTTTTTCTTAATATTCTGAAAAAAAGAAGAAATTTTTCTGATTTCATTGCAGTTTTTATTGCCAGTGTGATATACTTTAAGAGATTATATGGCTATAAATTGCAACAGAAGGGAGAACATCTATCGTGAAAAAAATGATTTCCTGGAATGTAAATGGACTCCGAGCTTGTATAGGCAAAGGGTTTTTAGAATATTTTAAAGAGATAGATGCAGACATTTTTTGTATTCAGGAGAGTAAATTGCAGGAAGGCCAGATAAAACTGGATTTGGAAGGATATCACCAATATTGGAATTATGCCGAGAAAAAAGGATATTCTGGGACTGCAATTTTTACGAAAGAAAAACCTCTGTCAGTTACCTATGGAATCAATGTGGAGGAGCATGATAAAGAAGGACGTGTTATCACTGCAGAATATTCAGATTATTATGTAGTTACCTGTTATACCCCTAATTCTCAGAGAGAACTTACCAGACTTTCCTATCGGATGGAGTGGGAAGATGCATTTCTGGCTTATCTAAAGAAGCTGGACAAGAAAAAACCAGTGATTTTCTGTGGCGACTTAAATGTAGCCCATCAGGAGATAGATTTAAAGAACCCCAAAAATAATTATAATAATTCTGGATTTACTAGCCAGGAGCGAGAGAAATTTACGAATATTCTAAATTCCGGTTTTATTGACACCTATCGTTATCTCAATCCTGATACTGTCGGAGCCTATTCTTGGTGGTCTTATCGCTTTCATGCTAGAGAGAACAATAATGGATGGCGGATTGACTATTTTTGTATGTCTAAAAGTTTGGAAAGTCGTCTGGTTGATGCCCAGATTCATACAAAGGTAATGGGCTCAGACCATTGCCCAGTGGAATTGGTGATATCATGAATCTAGTGACCATTGAACATTTAAAAAAATCTTATACAGAACGCCTGCTGTTTGATGATGCAGATTTTAGTATCAATGAAGATGAAAAAATTGGACTTATCGGAATCAACGGAACTGGAAAGTCTACTTTATTAAAAATTGTAGCAGATCTAGAGGAACCAGATGAGGGGACTGTGGTGCGGGGGCGCAATCTGCATTGGCGCTATCTTCCTCAGAATCCGGTATTTACAGCAGGAGATACCATTTTACAGAGTATTGTCAAGGACAATGAGAGGCATGAGCATCTATGGAATTTAGAAAGCCAGGCTAAAACTATGCTGACTAAGGTTGGAATTTTTGATTTTGATGCCAAAGTGGAGACATTATCTGGTGGACAGAGAAAACGGGTGGCATTAGTTAGTACTTTGATGTCTGAAACAGATTTGTTGATTTTGGACGAACCGACGAACCATTTGGACAGTCAGATGTCAGAATGGCTGGAGGAATATTTAAAAAAATTCAAGGGTGCTGTTCTGATGATTACCCATGACCGATATTTTTTGGATAGTGTGACTAACCGAATTGTAGAATTGGATAAAGGCAAGCTTTATCGTTATCAAGCCAATTATGAGGGATATTTAAAATTAAAGGCAGAACGGCTTGACATGGCAGCAGCAACAGAACGAAAACGCCAATCTATCCTCAAGGTGGAACTGGCGTGGATGCAGCGTGGAGCTAGAGCTCGCTCCACAAAGCAAAAAGCACATATCCAGAGATATGAAGCTTTGCGGGACCAAAAGGGGCCAGAGTTGGACAAGGAGGTAGAACTGGATTCTGTTTCTAGCCGCCTTGGGAAAACCACAGTGGAGATTCAGGGTCTGTGCAAGGCTTATGGAGAAAAAGTGTTACTTCAGGATTTTAATTATATTTTTTTGAGAAATGATAGGATAGGAATTATTGGACCAAATGGCAGTGGAAAATCGACATTGATGAAAATGATTGCTGGATGGGTGAAGCCGGATAGCGGCAATATCCAAATTGGTCAAACTGTAAAAATGGGTTATTTTTCTCAGGAAAATGAAGCTATGGACGAGAGCTTAAAAGTTATTGATTATATCAGGAATGTGGCAGAGTATATTCAGACTAAAGATGGAAGTATTACTGCCTCTCAGATGCTGGAGAGATTTTTATTTCCTTCCAGTGTTCAATATACTACAATTAGCCGATTGTCTGGCGGAGAGAAACGACGACTATATCTGCTGAGAATATTGATGGAAGCCCCTAATATTCTGCTTTTAGATGAGCCAACTAATGACCTAGATATTCAGACATTGACAATTTTAGAGGATTATCTGGACGGATTTTCGGGGATTGTCATTGCAGTATCTCATGACCGGTATTTTTTAGACCGAATGGTGCAGAGGATTTTTGCATTTGAAGCTCATGGAAATGTAGTGCAGTACGAAGGCGGGTACACAGATTATCAGGTTGCATTTGAAAGACGACAGGCTCAGGAAACAGGTCAAGGGTCTAGCGCAGAGATTATAGTTTCCGGTGGCAAGCAAAACAGAAAGGATTCCAGAAACATCTCAAAACAAAACCGAGAAAAAAAACTTAAGTTTTCTTATCAGGAGCAAAAGGATTGGGAAGTTATAGAGAGTGAAATACAAGCTTTAGAAGCTCAAATAGCAGAATTGGATAGTCAGATAGAAGCTGTTGCCAGTGATTTTGTAAAGCTAAAAGATTTGATGGAAGAAAAGGAACAAAAGGAAGATGATTTAGATGCAAAGATGGAGCGATGGATGTACTTAAATGAGCTGGCTGAAAAGATTGAGGCAGAAAATAACAAAAATAAATAGTCGTTGATTGGTATGGAACGTCTAACAGTAACAGATTAGGCTATTTTGGTAAATTTTGTCTAAAAGTTGCAATCTAGAGATAATTGGCAATAACTAGGGTAAAATGGATAGATAATTTAGCTGAAAAATGCAAGATATTTTCGATTTGCAAGGTAAAAGATAAAGTCACTATACTAGAGCACGTTTGACAGATAAAGGGGGATTCACATTGGAGCAGTACAAAGTATTGACAGATGAACGGTTAAGATATCCCATTGGACTTACAGTTACAGAGAAAAAACTTCATATATCAGTAATTGGAGCAAAGGAGAGCTGCTGTCTGGTACTATATGATAATAAAAGTAGTGAGCCATGCCAAAAAATTCCTATGAATCCTGCTGACAAAGTCGGAGATGTATGGAATTTGACGATTGTAGGAAAATGGCCAAAGGGAACTATGTATTGCCTGGAAATGGATGGAGAGTTGAAACCAGACCCCTGCGGGCGTCAATTTATTGGATGGGAGAAATGGGGAGAACCGGAAAATATCAAAAAGGTATTAAAATCCCCTTTATATGAAGAAGATTTTGATTGGGAAGATGACAAGTCTCCTGAAATTCCTTTTCATGAGACGATTATTTATCGATGCCATGTACGGGGAATGTCCTGTCATAGTTCTTCCAGAGGACGAAATAAGGGAACCTTTCGTGCTTTGATGGAGAAAATTCCTTATATAAAGGAATTGGGAGCGACAACTGTGGAACTTATGCCAGTCAATGAGTTTCAAGAAGTAATGGTTCAGGAAAGTGAATGGAATCCAAGAGGAGTAAAAGGACCAGAACCAACAGGAAAATTAAATTACTGGGGATATACTGGAGGATACTATTATGCGCCAAAAGCTTCGTACAGCAGTGGACAAAAAAAGCATCCAGCCCATGAATTTAAAACCTTGGTAAAAGCATTTCATAGAGAAGGCATGGAATTGATTATTGAGCTATATTTTAGTGGAAAAGAAAGTCCTGCTTTTGTGCTAGATGTTGTTAGATTTTGGGCTGAAGAATATCATGTAGATGGAATCCATCTGGTAGGTTATGCTCCCATTGAATTGATTGGGAGAGACTCCTATTTGAGCAGCACAAAACTGTTTGCAACTAGCTGGAATGGTATAGATGGGGGAGACAAAAAGCATCTGGCAGAGTACAATGATGGCTTCCTGACAGATATGCGTCGAGTGCTCAAAGGGGACGAGGACCAGATACATCCTCTTATCTTTCGCATCAGTGGGAATCCCAAAAGGTATGGTATGATTAACTATATGGCTCATACGAATGGATTTACCATGATGGATATGGTATCTTATGACCAGAAGCACAATGAGGAAAATGGAGAGCAAAACCGCGATGGAAGCGATTATAATTTTAGTTGGAATTGTGGTTTAGAGGGAGTGTCAAAAAAGAAAAAGCTTCAGCAAATTCGCTTTCAGCAGATTCGCAATGCTATGGTGCTGCTATTTTTAAGCCAAGGAACTCCTCTTCTTTTGGCAGGCGATGAATTTGGAAACTCTAAGGGTGGCAATAATAATACTTATTGTCAGGACAATG
>DEPC01000007.1 GCA_002358555.1 Hungatella sp. UBA3402
ATATGATCATCAGATTAATGATGGAATCAGAGACCCTATTGTAGCTTATGAATTTATGAATCGCTTTTATGTCCAAGAAGGTAACAAGCGGGTCAGTGTCATGAAATATGTAGGAGCCTACAGTATTTCTGGTTATGTGACTAGGCTAATACCACAGAGGACAGAAGAAAAGGAAAATAAGCTCTATTATGAATTTTTGGATTTTTATCAGCTATCATTTAACTGTGATGTATGGTTCAGCAAAGAGGGAAGCTATAAAAAATTGTTGAATCTTATGGGGAAAAAACCAGGAGTAACCTGGAATGAGGAAGAAAGGGCTCTATTTAAATCCTCTTATGGAAGGTTTTCTAAAGCATTTACCCATGAAGATGGAGATAAGTTGGAATTGACTTGTTCCGATGCATTTTTGATTTATGTTAAAATTTATGGATATGATAAAGTCATAGCTCAAACAGAGTTGGAAATGTCTAAAGGATTAGAACGCATCTGGGAGGAAATCGAGCTGGCAGCAGGAGGAAATCAAGTAGAGCTGGTCGAAAATCCAGAGGAAGTGAAGACTTCCTTGCACAAACCATCTCTGTTAAACTGGTTACGTCCTGTGGAAAAGATAGAACCAGAGATGCTTAAAATAGCATTTATTTTTAGCAAGACTGCCAAAACTTCTGGCTGGACTTATGCTCATGAACTTGGAAGGATGCATCTAGAACAGGTTTACAATGGACGGTTAAAGACCATGGCGATTGACAATGTCAATACAGAGCCAGAGATGGAAGCTGCTATTGAAAAAGTGATTCAGTCAGGATGTAATATGATTTTTACCACAGCTCCTCAGATGGCAAATCAAAGTGTGCGTTCTGCTATTGAGCATCCAGAAGTGAAAATTTATAATTGTTCCATCAAAATGTCTTATTCTTCTATTTATACTTATTATGGAAGAATGTATGAGTCTAAATTTCTCCTAGGAGCCATAGCTGCAGCTATGACCAGAACAGATAGATTGGGATATGTGGCAGACTATCCAATCTATGGAACATTAGCCAATATCAATGCTTTTGCGCTTGGGGCTAGAATGATTAATCCTTATGTAAAGGTTTATTTAGAATGGTCTCGGACAAAGACAGCGGATGCGAGAAATCGCCTAAAGGATGCCGGAATTACATTTATTTCTGGAGAGGATATGATTACTCCAGAACGAGCTTCCAGAGAATATGGTTTGTATGTGAAAAAGGAGGACGGAAGTTTAGAAAATTTGGCGACACCTATTTGGCATTGGGGGAAATTTTATGAGACGATTGTAAAATTGGCCTGTCTAGGGGCTGGTGAAATGCAGTCTATGAAAGGGAAAAAAGCAGTAAACTATTGGTGGGGAATGTCTGCTAAAGTGATAGATGTCATTTATTCTCAGAATCTGCCTAGAGGAGTACATAGGCTGATTGATTTTTTGAAAAATTCGATTCGAGCAGGCAGCTTCCAACCTTTTGATGGTCTGATTTATTCTCAGAATGGAGAAATCCAGTGTCAAGAGGGAGAAAGCTTGACAGCAGAGGAAATTATTTCTATGGATTGGTTAGCTGAAAATGTTGTAGGAGTAATCCCAGAATTTGAGGAATTGACAGAGGAGGCCCAGTCCCTGGTCCGTCTGCAAGGGGTTAAAGCAGGCGAGAGCAAGGATATGGAGGAGTAAGATGAAGATTTTGGTACTTGCTGATCAAAAGTCCAAGACACTATATGATTATTACGAACCAGACAAGCTAAAGGGAGTAGAGTTGGTTATTTCCTGTGGAGATTTAGAACCTGGTTATCTGGATTTTTTCGCAACTTTGTGCCATGCCCCAGTATTGTATGTCAGAGGAAATCATGATGATACTTATAAATATCACCCCCCGGAAGGATGTATTTGCATTGAAGATGATATCTATGTCCATGAAGGAATACGAATTATGGGACTTGGAGGGTCTATGGAATATATTCCAGGAGCAGCGAACCAGTATTCGGAACGAATGATGGAGAAGCGTATCTGGAAAATGGCATGGAAATTGTGGCGAAATAAAGGGTTTGATATCTTGGTGACTCATGCACCTGCCTATCATGTCAATGACTTAGAAGACCGGCCACACAGAGGATTTGCATGTTTTCGGTCATTGATGGAAAAATATAGACCAAAACTATTTGTCCATGGACATGTTCATGCCAACTATGGAAGTGGCTTTAAGAGAAGGGATTATTATGGGGAGACATTGGTAGTCAATGCATATGAGTATCATATGGTTGAGTATCCTCCAGAAGGGAATTGAGCTAATAACAATAATTGTAAGCAAAAATTAAGCAATTACTGCTTGTAATTACAGAAAGTTTGTGGTGAAATAGATAGGGATAGTTAGGCAAATAACTGCTTTGGGAACTGTAACCGATGCAGAAATTTTATGAAGAACTGGAAGAGGAGCAGAGCAGCATGTAGAAATATCATGCAGTGGCTGTTCTTTTCTTCTCTATAAAAGCGGTAAAAGGGTTATACTTATAGAAGAAAAAGTTTTGGACTGATTAGGAAAGGAAACAGGAGTTTATGAAAGAGAAGCCAAGGGCAAGAAGTAGGAAAAAGAAATCCTTTCCCTTAACAGAAGCAATCATTGCTACAGGTGTAGCTCTGACAGCTGTTACTGGAATGGGAGTGGGATATTACATATATAAGGGAAAAGAGTATGAAACTACATTTTTTCCAAGTACAAAAATTAATGGAATCGATGCATCGGATAAGACTGTGGATGAGATGGAAGAATTGATTGCTGCACAGGTAGATGATTATGAATTGACCTTAGTAAAGAGGGGTGGAGATACAGAGAAGATAAAAGGAAAAGATATTGGTCTTAGCACTGTTTTTGACGGAGAATTGGAACAGTATTTATCAGAGCAGGAACCAATGGAGTGGATGCTGCATTTGACAGAACGAAAGAATCATGAAATCAATGCAACTGTAGTTTATGACGAAGATAAGTTGACAGAAAAGTTAGATAGCCTTGGAATGTTTGATGAAGAACAGGTTCAAAAGCCCCAGAATGCCTATCTGTCAGAGTATATACCAGGGCAGGGATATGAGATTGTGCCGGAACAACAGGGAAATTCCTTGGACAAGGACAAGGTGGAAGAATTTGTCAAAACAGCTCTTCAGAATCTAGACTCTAAGCTTGTACTGGATGAGCTAGATGTATATGAGAAACCAGCTATTACAGCAGATAATGAAGAACTGCAGGAGCAGGCGCAAAGATTAAACCATTATCAAGATATGTCTATTATCTATGAGTTTGGAGATAAACAGGAAGTTCTTGATGGAGATACTATCTCTCAATGGGTGACATTAGGAGAGGACGGGACTGCACAAGTGGATAGAGAGGCAGTAGCTGCCTATGTAAAAGACCTTGCTTCTTCTTATAATACAGCATATCAGAAAAAGGTGCTAAAGACTTCCTATGGCCCTACTGTGGAAATAACCAAAGGCTCTTATGGCTGGAGGATTGACCAGGATGAGGAGACAGAAGCTTTATATCAAATTTTGCTTTCAGGGGAGAGCCAAGCTAGAGAGCCTATCTACCTTCAGAAAGCTGCCAGTCATGGAGAAAATGATTATGGAGATACCTATGTAGAAATCAATTTGACAGCGCAGCATCTCTATTTTTATAAAAATGGTCAACTTCTGGTAGAATCTGATTTTGTATCAGGCAATCAATCCAGAGGGTATGACACACCTTCTGGTGCATATCCTTTGACTTATAAACAACGGAACGCCACATTGAGGGGAGAAAATTATGCAACTCCAGTTTCTTATTGGATGCCCTTTAATGGAAATATTGGGATGCACGATGCCAGTTGGAGAGGCTCCTTTGGAGGAAATATCTATAAGACAAATGGTTCCCATGGCTGTGTAAATCTTCCTCCTTCTGTAGCAAAGACAATCTTTGAAAATATTGAGGCAGGAATGCCTGTGCTCTGTTATCATTTGGAGGGAACAGAAAGTGGAAAGAAAACTTCCGCTGCAGCTGCATCAGGAGTTACAACTCCAACAGAGACCACACCGCCTGCACAAAACACAACTCCAACAGTGAATCCAGGAACTGTAACACCACCAGCAGCTACAACTCCAGAAAATAGTGGAGCAGTCACTCCAGGAGGTGAGATAGCTGGAAGTAATCCTGGCGAGACTGGAGGAGAGAATATAGCACCAGGAACAGATATGACTGTGCCAAGTGAAAGCGGAGTTGTGATGCCATCAGGTGATGGAAGCAGCCCAGGAATTACTCCAGATAGTGGAAGCCCAGGAGATATGGGACCTGGAATTACGCCTGGCGATAACAGCAGTCCTGGGGAGATAGGGCCTGGAATTACCCCAGGTGACAGTAGCTCTGGAGAGATAGGACCATGGATGGGAACTGATGGTAACAGCAGTTCTGGAGAGATAGGGCCATGGATGGGGACTGATGGCAATGGCAGTCCTGGAGAGGCTGGGCCTGGAATGTAGTTATTATAGAAAAAGAAAACTATCAAAAAGAGGCAGATTTGTCAAGCGCAAAATAATATTTTTTCTTGCTTGGCAAATCTGCCTCTTTTTTATTATGATAAACAATTAAAAGTTATTTTTTATCATGAATCTCTCCATGAAGTAATTGCAGAGATTTTACTTGGCCTTGACCATGCTCTTTCACATAATGGATTCCACTGGCAGTAGCCTTGGCAGCAGCCATAGTGGTCATATAAGGAACCTTAGCTTTAATGGCAGCTTTCCGCAAATAACTGTCATCATGACGACTTTCTTTACCAGAAGGAGAATTGATAATCAGTTGAATCTCTCCATTGGTAATCATATCCAGGATATTAGGACGGCCCTCATACAGCTTCTTTACCTTTTTTGCAGGAATTCCTGCCTGATGAATCAATTCATAGGTGCGTCCAGTAGCCACAATCTGGAATCCGTCTTCTGCAAAACTTCTGGCTACTTCTTCTACCTCTGGTTTATCTTTCGCATTGACAGAGATTAGAACCGTACCTTTAAGGGGAAGTCTGGATTGAGTTGCTTCCTGGGCTTTATAAAAAGCCTCCCCATAAGAACGAGAAAGACCTAAAACCTCTCCTGTGGAACGCATCTCTGGTCCAAGAATAGGGTCTACTTCCTGGAACATATTGAATGGGAACACTGCCTCCTTTACTCCATAATTGGGAATCTCCTGTTCTTTCAGTGATGCAACTGGAGATGGACGTCCAGTCAATTCTGAGGTAATGATGTCAGTAGCTAAAGGAACCATACGGATATTGCAAACCTTGGATACCAAAGGCACAGTTCGAGAAGCCCTTGGATTGGCCTCTAATACATAGACTTTTCCATTTTCAATAGCATACTGCATATTCATCAAACCTCGAACATGCATTTCCTCAGCAATTTTTCTGGTATATTCTTTGATTGTCTCCACATTTTCTTCAGAAATATGAACCGAAGGAATGATGCAGGCAGAGTCACCCGAATGAACGCCAGCTAGTTCAATATGCTCCATAACTGCAGGAACAAAGGCATGAGTACCATCACTGATAGCATCTGCCTCACATTCAGTTGCATGGTTTAAGAATCGGTCAATCAAAATTGGACGGTCAGGAGTAACTCCTACAGCAGCATTCATATATCCAGCCATACTTTCATCATCATATACCACTTCCATGCCGCGTCCGCCTAAGACATAGGAAGGCCGAACCATAACTGGATATCCGATACGGCCTGCAATCTCTATTGCTTCCTTTACAGTGGTTGCCATGCCAGACTCTGGCATTGGAATTTCCAATTTTTCCATCATCTCTCGGAACAAATCTCGATCTTCAGCTAAATCAATTACTGATGGAGAAGTGCCTAAAATTTTTACCCCATTTTTCTCTAAATCTGCTGCTAAATTGAGAGGAGTCTGGCCACCAAACTGAGCGATAACTCCCACTGGCTGTTCTTTTTTATAGATACTTAGCACATCTTCCAATGTCAGAGGCTCAAAATACAGTTTATCAGAAGTGTCATAATCTGTGGACACGGTTTCAGGATTACAGTTGACAATAATGGTTTCAAAGCCCAATTTTTTTAATGCTAACGAGGCATGAACACAACAATAGTCAAATTCAATGCCCTGACCAATACGATTCGGCCCGCCGCCAAGAATCATAATTTTCGGCTTGTCTGTATGGATTGGGTTCTTGTCTGGAGCATTATAGGTAGAATAATAATAAGCACTATTTTCTGTGCTGCTGACATGAACACCCTCCCATGCTTCTTCTACACCAAGGTCTATGCGGCGATTCCGAATATCCTCCTCTGGAATTTCCAAAAGCTGGCTTAGATATTTATCAGAAAATCCGTCCTTCTTGGCAGTAGTCAAAAGCTGGTCAGAAGGCATATGGCCTTTTTCCTTTAGAAGCAGTTCTTCTTCCTCCACCAATTCTTTCATCTGTTCAATGAACCAGGCTTTTACTTTGGTAATCTCATAGATTTCTTCTATGGATGCTCCTTTGCGCAGAGCTTCATACATAATAAAATGGCGTTCACTGGAAGGAGTGATAAGCATTTGAAGGAGTTGCTCTTTTGTCTTAGAATGGAAATCTTTTGCATGTCCCAAACCATAGCGGCCGGTTTCCAAACTGCGGATAGCTTTTTGGAATGCTTCTTTGTAGGTCTTTCCAATGCTCATGACCTCACCTACTGCACGCATCTGAGTTCCTAGTTTGTCTTCTACTCCTTTGAATTTTTCAAATGCCCAGCGGGCAAATTTGATTACCACATAGTCACCATCAGGCACATATCGGTCTAAGCTTCCATATTTGCCACAAGGGATATCTTTTAATGTCAGTCCTGTTGCAAGCATGGCAGATACAAGAGCAATCGGAAAACCAGTTGCTTTGGAAGCCAAGGCAGAAGAACGGGAGGTACGGGGATTAATTTCAATCACCACAATGCGGTCTGACACTGGGTCATGGGCAAACTGTACATTGGTTCCACCGATAACTTCCACAGATTCCACAATCTTGTAAGCCTGTTTTTGAAGGCGTTTTTGACATTCTTCGGAAATAGTCAGCATAGGAGCAGCACAGAAGGAGTCTCCTGTGTGAACTCCAAGCGGGTCAATATTTTCAATAAAACATACAGTAATCATATTTCCTTCACTGTCACGCACAACTTCCAGTTCCAGCTCTTCCCAACCTAAGATGGATTCTTCTACAAGAACCTGTCCCACAAGGCTGGCCTGAAGTCCTCTGGCACAGACAACTTTTAATTCTTCTTTATTATAAACAAGTCCACCGCCAGCACCCCCCATAGTATAAGCAGGGCGAAGAACTACAGGGTATCCCAATTTATCTGCAATTTGGAGAGCTTCTTCAATAGTATAGGCAACTTCGCTGCGAGCCATTTCAATGCCTAGGGCATTCATAGCCTTTTTAAATTCAATTCTGTCTTCTCCTCGCTCAATGGCATCCACCTGAACACCAATGACTTTTACCTGATATTTATCTAAAATGCCTTCTTTATATAATTCCGCACAGAGATTTAAGCCTGACTGGCCGCCAAGGTTGGGCAAAAGGGCATCAGGTCTCTCTTTTGCGATAATCTGCTCCAGACGCTCCACGTTGAGAGGTTCAATATAAGTGACATCGGCAGTTTCTGGGTCTGTCATGATGGTGGCAGGATTGGAATTCACCAATACAATCTCATAGCCAAGCCTTTTTAAAGCCTTACATGCCTGAGTTCCAGAGTAATCAAATTCACAAGCCTGGCCAATGATGATAGGGCCTGAGCCGATGATAAGTACTTTGTGAATGTCGGTTCTTTTTGGCATTTTTTTATCCTCCTTGTTTTTTCTTCATTCTATTATATAGAAAAATGTAAAAGGTGCAAGGACTTTCTTTGGAAATTATTTTTTATATTCTCTTGGAGTACATCCAAAGGTTTGATGAAAAATATGGGTAAAATAGCTACTGCTGCTGAATCCACAGGCAGCACTTACTTGAGTGACAGTCAGAGAGGTATGGGATAAAAGGCTGCATGCCTTATGTAGTCGATAATTGATAAGGTAAGAAAATGGAGACTGTCCTAATGTTTCCTGGAAACAACGGTTGCACTCGCGTGGACTGATAAAACTAGAATCTGCAATCTGTTTTAAGGTCAATTTCTCTTGATAATGAGAAGCAATAAATTCCATCATAGTCTTAATTCGGTCATTTCTGGGGCGTTTTTTTGTTCCTGTCTGGAAATCTTTGGTGTAAGAGAAAAGGATTTTCCATAGCTTTGTCATAGATTCCCGTATTTCAAACTCATAGCCTTCTAATTCGGCAGTATAACAGTCAAAGGCTTTTCTCATAAGATTCATAGCTTCCTGATGGTCGGGAATATCAGGGAAAAACCGGTATAGTTCTAATGATGGATGTTCTAGAATTGGGGTAATATAACGGGTCATCAGGATACTTGTCTCCTGACCTCCTATGAAAGAAGGGAGAAAGATATGTTCTTCTTGGATACAGGTCTGATGTTTAGGACAACAAGTCATATGTAGGACACCAGAATTGATAAAACCCCCTTCTCCTTGATGAAATGTATAAGAGCCACTGGGAAGAATATAATCTAAACTTCCACTGCGCATGTAGAAAAATTCTACCTCTTTATGCCAATGCCATGGGAAAATTCCTCCAGGGCAAGTGTGAATGGCGCAGAGTTCTGCCATATAAGGAAATTCAGGAGTAATAGGGTGAAGGGTTTCTTCTAAAGTCGATGCATTGATAGTGCTTGTGGAAGTGGTAATATAAGCTGATGTTTGACCACTGCCCATAGAAATAGAAGGCTGTGCGGAAACAATCGTATTTTTGTACATGGAAATTTCCTTCTGCCATATAAGATGGCCATATTTTTATAATTTAAGACTATTTTTTGATAGAATTTACATAGAAAATGCAATATTATTATAATAGTTCTTATAAAAAAGTACAAGAGAGGTAAACTAAAATGTCATTGTTGCTTGCCATTATCTATATTGCATTTATCAGTTTAGGACTTCCAGATGCTCTGTTAGGTTCAGCCTGGCCCAGTATGCGGGGAGAATTAGGGGTTCCTTTATCTTATGCAGGAATCATTTCTATGATTATATCTGTTGGAACGATTATTTCTAGTTTGTGGGGAGATGCCTTGACAAAAAAGTTTGGAACAGGGAAATTGACTGCTATTAGTGTGGGTATAACAGCGGCAGCATTATGGGGATTTTCTATAGCAAATTCTTTTGTGATGCTCTGTGTAATTGCCTTACCATATGGATTAGGGGCTGGAGCAGTAGATGCAGCGCTGAATAACTATGTGGCGCTTCACTATAAAGCCAGACATATGAGCTGGTTGCATTGTTTCTGGGGGATTGGAGCTTCTGTAGGACCATATATTATGGGAGCTTGCTTGGTAGGAGGATTTTCTTGGACTGGCGGATACCGAATTATCTCTATATTACAGATAGGACTATCCATAGTCTTGTTTGCTACCCTTTCCATGTGGAAAAATACAAAAACTGTTTTCAAAGAAGAGGAACCAAAGATAGAGCGAATTCACCTCAAGGATGTCATAAAACTTTCGGGAGCAAAAGCAGCATTAACCTCCTTTTTCTGTTACTGTAGTTTGGAGCAGACAGCCGGATTGTGGGCAGCTAGTTATATGGTTATAAGCCGAGGAGTGTCAGCTAAGGAAGCAGCAAAATGGGCTTCTCTGTTTTATTTTGGGATTACTGTAGGGAGATTTATTTGTGGATTTATTACCATAAAATTAGATGATAAAGCTATGGTACGCCTTGGGCAAAGCATTGCAGTAATAGGAATCATACTCCTTGCTTTGCCCTTTGGCCAGAGTATCACAGGTATTGGACTGGTATTGGTGGGAATGGGATGTGCACCCATTTATCCGGCACTTCTCCATGAGACACCAGAGAATTTTGGGGCTGAGTTGTCTCAGGTAGTGATGGGGATGCAGATGGCCTGTGCCTATGTGGGGACTATGATTATGCCTCCATTATTTGGAACATTGTCAGAGCTAGTAGGTATTTGGCTGTATCCATGGTATCTACTAATTATCACAGGAGTAATGGTGGCAATGGTGGAGAAACTAAACAGACTACCTAAAAAAAGGATTCCATAGGAGAACATCTATGCTTATAGATTATCATGTACATACATTATTTAGTGATGACTCTGATACTCCTATGGAGGAAGCTATAAGACAGGCAGTCATTTTGGGATTAAATGAAATTTGTTTTACAGAACATATTGACTATGGAGTAAAAGAAGCCTTAAACTGTAATTGTGAAGCTTATTTTGAAGAGCTAAAACGATGCAGACAGGAATGGGGAAATCGAATCTGCATCCGATCAGGTATGGAGTTTGGTATGCAGAGTCATACTATCAGCCGATTTCAAGAAACATTTGACAAATATCCATTTGATTTTATTATTCTTTCTTGTCATCAGATAGAGAACCAGAAATTGGGGAATTATGAATTTCAACAAGGAAAAAGTCAAAAGGAGTATAACCGTAGGTATTATGAAGAAATTTTAAATGTGGTAAAGCAGTATGATGGTTACAGTGTTTTGGGTCATTTGGATATAATTCGCAGGTATGACCAAGCAGGGCCCTATCCGTTTGAATTGGTGAGAGATTTGGTAGAAGAAATTCTTCGAGTTGTGATTGCCAAGGGAAAGGGGATAGAAGTAAATACCTGTTGTTATCGCTTTAATTTTCCAGATTTGCTTCCCAGCAGAGAGATTCTGAAATTATATCGAGAACTTGGCGGAGAGATTGTCACCATAGGCTCGGATGCCCATGCTCCTAGATGGGTTGGATGGGATTCAGAAGGAACTCAAGGAGAACTTCGAGAATTAGGATTTGAAGCAGTATATACATTTGAGAAAATGAAACCCATGCGCCATGCATTTTTAATGTGAGGAGGAACAAATGATAAAGATAATTGCAATGGATATGGATGGAACTTTGTTAAACAGCCAAAAGAAGATTAGTCCAAAGACAAAGGAAGCTTTGATGAAGGCCCAAGAAGCAGGAATGATTCTAATTTTGGCATCAGGGCGGCCTACCAGCGGGCTGATGGAATTTGCAAAGGAACTGAAAATGGAACAGTATCATGGTCTATTAGTTTCCTACAATGGTTCTCAGGTAGTAGATTGCATGACGAAAAAGGTTTTGTTCAATCAAGCTATGACTGTGGAAGAAGGAAAAGCAGTTCTGGAACATATGAAAAAATTTGAACGAGTGCGTCCTATGATTGACCATGGAAAATATATGTATGTAAATAATGTCTATGACCAGATGATTTTCCTAAATGGAAAAGAATTTAATGTGATGGAATATGAGTCCAGAGGCGGCAAGTTTTGTCTATGTGAGGAAGAAGACTTGGCAGCATTTGTGGATTTTCCTTTAAATAAAATTTTGACTACTTCTGACCCAGAATATTTACAGGAGCATTATAAAGAAATGATGGAGCCGTTTAAGGACACCTTAAGTTGCATGTTTACAGGAGCCTTTTATTTTGAATTTACAGCCAAAGGCATCGATAAGGCAAAAGCATTAGACTCTGTGTTGACTCCTTTAGGATATCACAGAGAGGAGATGATTGCATTTGGAGATGGCCACAATGATGCATCCATGCTGGCTTATGCAGGAAGAAGTGTAGCTATGGCCAATGCAGTAGATGAATTAAAAGAACAGGCAGACGAGGTGACAGCTTCTAATGATGAAGATGGAATTGCTGTAATTGTAAAGCGATTGTTACCAGAAAGATGATACATTGTTAGGAATCACTAAAAATATAATGGGAAATTTGTGAAAGTTTATTGTAAAAAATGATTGTTCCGATATCAATTTTATGTTAAAATTTTTGTGAAATCGATTACATAAATAGAAATGTAAATTTTAATATAGCAAGTATCTGGAGGATAAGATGGGTAGGAAGATTATTTTTTTAGATATTGACGGAACATTGACAGAGCCAGGAAGCAATGAACCCCCAAAATCTGCAATAAAGGCTGTGAGAGGAGCGCAAGAAAAAGGGCATTATGTATTTTTGTGTTCGGGAAGAAATTATGATATGTTATCACCTCTGTTGCCTTTTGGATTTGATGGAGTAGTGGCGAGCTGTGGCGGATATATCCAGTTTAAGGACCAGGTTATCTATGATTGCCCTATGACAGAAGAACAAAAGATAACAGCTATGGAAGTGTTAAAGAAGAATCAGGTGTTTCGGACAGTAGAATGTATGGATGGCGCATATACAGACGAAGGACTAAAAGACTTTTTGGAAAACCATGCTTCAGAGGGTTCTAACAGTGAACTGCTGCGATGGAGGAAACAACTGGAACAATCCTTAAATATCCGTCCTATGGCAGAATATCGTGGTCAACCAGTATATAAAATTGTAGTTATGGCAGAGTCTATCGAACAATTCCAAGAACCAAAAGCAGTTTTAGGGCGGGAATTTCAGCTTTATCTGCAAGAACCAGACCAGTATGGATTTATCAATGGAGAGCTTGTCAACCGAAAATTTGATAAAGGAAAAGGTGTTCAGAAGGTCTGCGACTATTTAAAGATTCCAGTAAAAGATACCATAGGATTTGGAGACAGTATGAATGACGAGGAGATGCTAAAGACCGTGGGACTTAGCATCTGTATGGCCAATGGCAGTGAGAAGACGAAATCTCTTGCTGATGATATATGCCCAGCCGTAACAGAGGACGGGATGTATCGGGGATTTTTAAAATATGGATTATGTTAAGTGACATATATTTATCACCTTAGAGACAGGGGCTTATCGCTATAATCGTTTATAATAGCTAAAAATGGGCTGTGAGAAATGTCTTTTTCATACTCCTCAAAGCAATGATTTTTATTAGTTTGTTGTTTTTGGGAGAATGAAAGACTTTTTTCATAGCCTTTTCTTATAAAAGCTGTTCTACATTTTTTAGTGAAAAGGTACTTTACTAAAAGAAATTTTTAAGTTTTAGAGAGATATTTTATGGATTATGATAGGATATATTTT
>DEPC01000050.1 GCA_002358555.1 Hungatella sp. UBA3402
TCAATTTCATCTTTAAATTCAAAACCTTTCACATATAAAAAAATTCCTTTTAAAAAAGAATTATTATAGTTTCATTCTCTTCTAAAAGGAATTATTCTCTATCTTGATATATCAATCGTTGATTTTACCACTATTTTTTAGTTCTCTTCTTCTTTTATGGGTTTCCATATCAGCCAATCTGGTAGGAAGTGGAATATGACTTTCATGATTGATAAAGTTGCAGACAACCTGTGTTGCTGTATCCAAATCAATATAATTTCCTACAGATATAAAAATTGGCTTTACATCTTCCATTGTACGCAATGCCCGCCCACAAATTTCTCCATCTGCCAAGATATCTGTATATGCCTGTTTCTTGTTCTCTGGCATAGTAAATTGGGATTCATTGATTTTATAATAGGATTTTGCAACACCTATGGTCGGTGTATCCAGATAAAAGGAGGCATGTGTGGCGATTCCCATGCGGCGGGGATGCAGATATCCATTTCCATCAAACATATATAAATCTGGAAATACCTTAAGTTTTTTGACGGTTTCTAATATAAGGGGTAATTCGCGAAAGGCTAGACATCCTGGTATATAAGGAACCTCTACTTTGCCAAAGGAATATTCACTTTCTATGACTTGTTTTGTCTTCTGTTCCAAAACCACAATACAGCATACCGCATATTCCTCTTCTCCAATATTCCAATAAGCTAGGTCAACTCCCCCTACCTTTTCAAAATCATCTGTACTTTTTGGACCTTTTTGGATTACCTTTGGTCTGAGTTTGGTTTGTATTCTGATGGCATGTTCTAAGGAAAGCAGCTTCCATGCCTCTCTGTCCATGAGTTTTCCTCCTGTTTTTGATAGTAATTATAATATAATATCTATTTATTTATGAAAATCCTGGACAACAGCCATGATGA
Source organism: Hungatella sp. UBA3402 (assembly GCA_002358555.1). GTDB lineage: Bacteria > Bacillota > Clostridia > Lachnospirales > Lachnospiraceae > UBA3402. Next base: position 909 of record DEPC01000050.1, read on the forward strand.
AAGAAAACCCGCTTGCATCGAATCATGGATATTGAACAGGCAAATTATATTTATCAATCAAACTAAGTAATCCAATTTTTTGATTGGTAGGCATAAAAGCACATTTGTATTTGTTCTTGATTACATTTTTCTTCTGCAAGATTTGTTTCCTCAATAATAGGATATTTCGAGACTAAGGTCAATATCCTGTTTTTATTTTTATTAAATTTTGTGTAACAAAAATCCCTCTTTTTTCATCTAATAGATATAATTATAATTAATTTATTAAAAAAAAGTGATAGAAATACTAAAAAATTTAATATCTAGGGAATATCTGAAAGTTACCTTCAGGCACTTTTCCAGTATTACCTACATGTCTTTAAAAATTATTTGCCATAAAATTTCCTAAATGCATCTATAATCAAAAATTCTGGTTACTGTTATGAAAACAGCAGCCAGAATTTCCAAAATCTAAGTATTTAAAAAATTTTTATTATTTATTTAATACATCTCTGATAAAAAACAGGTAGTTTTAAACACTTTGTCAAATCCGCTTCCTGCTGCTTCTAAGATTGCTCCTACATTTTTACAACTTTGCTCTGCTTGAGCCAAAATTCCTTCTGGGATTTCTCCAGATTCTGGATTTACCGGAATTTGTTCAGAAGTAAATATTAATCCGTTGATTTCAAAACCTTGGAAATAGGGACCAATTGCTCCAGGAGCCTTAGTAGTTTCGATTACATTCATTTGAAAAACCTCCTTAAAAAAATAGTGTTTGTGTTATAGTTGTACTTCCACCTGACCATTGGCAATCCGCTTATCCAGCCAATCCTTTCCTTCAATCAGACGAGCAATCATCATGGAAGCAATGGTATCTCCACTGGCATTTAAACAGGTTGCTGCTGGGTCAACCAGGAATCCAATTGTAGCAATAAGAGGAAATGCTTCTGCTGGAAATCCAAACAGACTGACAATCAACATTTCACCTACTAAACCACCGCCAGCATATAGCATCTGGAAAACACCAAATAGGAAAGCAATTTTTGTGATAGAAGACAATACAGAGCCGTCCATATGCATAGTTGCACCCATAGGAAGCACAATATTACTAATATCATCTGGAACACCAATTTTTTTACAAGCTTCCATATTAACCGGAAGTGTTGCCACAGAACTTTGGGCTGCAAATGCAGTAACTGCTGGATTAAAAATATATTTCAGCATACGTGAAATTCCCAGTTTTCTTGCTGCAAAATAACTGTACAGTGGAAAAAATATAAGTACATAGGCAGCACACATTGGATAATATACCAACATGGTACGCCCATAATCACCAATCAGTTGAGGACCAAATTCTCCTACCAAATTTGCAAAATATCCACCTAAACCTATGGGAGTCAGCTTCATAATCATATCTACTATCATCATGATAATATTATTTAAGTTATTAAGAAGCTTTCCTGCCCAACTTTCTTCACCTCCACATTTAGCTACAGCAAAACCGGACATAATAGCAAACACAATAATTGGAAGCATATTGCTACGGCTCATAAGCCCACTGAAATCATTAACTGTAAAAGCACCTACAATCATATCACTAATACTGGATGCTTCTGGTAAGTAATCCTGGAATGCTTTAAACAGTCCATACAATTTTGAATATTATGATGGAAAAGGATAATTAATCAAAATCAGACTGAAAGTCTCCTGTATGGCTTCCAGTCTTTTTCTCTCTAATGTTTGCGCAAAAACTATTGTTCTTCTCTTTGTTTAGAATCAAGGTTTGCATCAGGAAAGTTCAACAGAATGTCTTTTGAGAGTTATTTCAAATTTTTAACACCAGTTTCTAGTATTTCCATCTGAAGCAAAATCTGCCATGGTTTGATAATTGGTTCTTCTCCTTTTACAATACAGTCATAGATTCCATCATAAACACGTCCATAATCTCCTGGAACACTTGGCACTTTCTCCTCATGAAACATCCCTTTTTCATCATAGTAAGTCAGCACTCCATAATGCTTTGGCTCATCCAGCCCAAATCCAGGTTGTCCTGGCATATAAAACAGTTTTAAATGTTCCTCTTGGCGATCATCAGTTTCTTTCACAAACATCCCCTTTTTGCCATAAACAACAAATTTCGGTCTGCTTTTCACTCGGAAATAGCTCGACTTTACCGATATCTTGAAGATTCCATAGTACATATCAATGTCAAAATAATCATTCATGCGGCCTTTACCCAAAAGCTGTCTTACATCATAATGAATCTTCTCTGGCTCTCCAAAATAACTGATGACTTGGTCTAAGGTATGACATCCATGACCATAAAGATAAGAACTAACCGAGCTGTAAGAGTTTTTCCCCTCGGGAATTTCAGGACGGTAATAGTCGTAATGCATCTCAAGTTCCAGAAGTTCTCCAAGTTTTTTACTTTCAATCACTTTTTGAACCGTCAAAAAATCGCTATCATAGCGGCGATTCTGATAAGCTGAACAATATAGACCCTTTTCTTTTGCCAATTCAAAAATCTCTTGAGACTGGGCTCTTGTTGGCATAAAGGGTTTTTCGCAGAGACAGTGTTTTCCACTCTCTAAAGCTTTCTTTACATACTCGTAATGGAAATTAGGTTGTGTATTTACCACTACTAGGTCAATGTCCAGATCATAGAATATCTCATCTACATTTTCTGTATAATGAATTCCTTCTACTTTCATCCATATATCATGATGGATATGTGGGTTAAAAACGGTCTTAATCACAAATTTGTCCTTTCTCTGAAGAACAAAGGGAATATGATAACGGTTTGAACTTTTCCCATTGCCAATATAAGCCAACACCAATTTGTTGTTAATCATTGCCAAATACAACTCCTTCCTCTTGTTTTGTTCTTGTCACCAATTTTGAAATATCCAAATTTAGGTTTAGCATCTCTTCCTATGCCTTGCCAGTATCCGATTGGAAACTGCCTCTATTTTACCATAAAATGTACCCTTCATCTATCAAAATTGAGCTGATATAATAAAATTGCAACATTAAACAGGAAATAAATGATATACTCAATAAATGAAAAGAGAGCACAAATGGAACTGTTGATTGGTGAGATATATTCTATAAAGAATTGTGGAAGGTAAGTTTTATGTTGAAATAACTTGAGATAAAAGATGATTTTTTATATGGTATCTTGTATAATAGAAATGAATATCTGGGAAGAGGTGTGCTATGAAAGAAGAGTGTTTGATATGTAAGGCTCCACTTGAATATCTAGAAACGGATGAAATTATGAAATGTGCTATATGTCACAAGGAAGAAAAAAGTAAAACTAGATGTGTAGAAGGACATTATGTATGTAATGAATGTCATACTGCTGGCATGGATACCATCATTGGGCTGTGCCTGAAAGAAATATCAAAGAATCCGATTGTAATTATAGAGAAGATGATGAAACAGCCGTTTTGTCATATGCATGGACCAGAGCATCATGTAATGGTTGGTTCATCTTTGATGACAGCATACAAAAATGCTGGTGGGGATATTGATCTCAAACAGGCATTGATTGAAATGATGAATAGGGGAAAACTTGTTCCTGGAGGAACATGTGGTTTTTGGGGTGCCTGTGGAGCGGGCATCAGTACAGGTATGTTTGTGTCAATTATTTCTAAATCTACACCACTAACTGTTGAACCTTTTGGGCTTTCCCATTTGATGACTTCAAAGGCTTTGGCACAGATAGGGGCTTTAGGTGGTCCTCGCTGCTGTAAAAGGGATTCTTATTTGTCCATTCTTTCAGCTATTGATTTTGTGAATGAGCATTTTGGGATTCAAATGGAAAAACTGGAGATAGTGTGCAATCATTCTGCACAAAATAACCAATGTATTGGAAAACGTTGTCCGTTTGCAAGGAAGCTTTAATATGAATGAGAAAATAACATTTAGTCCTGGTTCATTTTTTCATGGGACAAAGGCAGATTTAAAGACAGGAGATTTTTTGACAAAAGGGTTTTTGTCCAATTATGCGGATAGGACAGCAAAGTACATTTATTTTGCGGGGACACTGGATGCAGCGGTTTGGGGCGCAGAATTAGCTGCTGGGAATGGTAAGCAGAGAAGCTATGTTGTAGAGCCAACTGGTGAGTTTGAAGATGATCCAAATGTGACAGATAAGAAGTTTCCTGGTAACCCGACAAAATCTTACCATACAGAGTCACCTTTGAAGATTATTGGAGAGGTGGTGGACTGGAATGGTCATTCTCCAGAGGTATTGCAAAATATGAGGGAGCCTCTACAAAAGTTGGACCATATGGGGATCGGGGCAATCGAATAGGTTTTTATATTGGATGTGTCGATAATTATATAAAATGGCATCAGTCAGGAATGGCTGGTGCTTTTGTATGCAAACCTGGTATTTTTCATATGAGAGGCAAAGCAGAGTATCCATTCGAGTATAGGGATATTGTAAAAGGGAACAGGTCTATTTCTGTCTATGGTGGGAAGCTAGAGATTACGCTGGAACAGATGAATATAGCGATTTGACAGAAAGCAATTTTTAATAAGTTCTAAAGTTCAAGTAAAAATAGATTGAATAATAGATAGAAACCATGTAAACTTAAATCGATAACTTCCAAAAGAATATCAATAAAAACAAAGGAGAAGGTTATGGAGTTAAATAATTACATATCAGCCGAACAAAAGCAGGTATTATCTGCAAATCAGGTACAGGCTTTTAATATTCTTTCATTTACTAACCAGGAATTAGAAAATTTTATGGTGAATGAATATCTAGAAAATCCTATGTTAGAACATCTAGAGCATAAAGAAAATGAGATTATAACAAGCATAGAAAAATTTTCAGATTCCCAGACCTCTTATATTGACCAGCATCCAGGAAATCCTGATGAGGAAGAGTTATACAGAGGGGAACTGTCTGCGAAAGCCGGAAATCGGTTAAAAGAAAATCTTTTGGGGCAGCTTAACTGGAAGGATTATTCTAAACACCAATGGAAAATTATGAATTATCTTGTGGACTGCCTTGATGAAAAGGGATTTTTTACCCATAATATAGATGAATTAGCTGCTACATCAGGATATAAAAAAGAAGAATTAACCCATTGCCTATCTATTCTGAGAGAGCTAGAACCTGCAGGAATCTTTTCTCCAAACCTGGCAGAATGTCTTATTAAGCAGTTAGAGGCAAAAGAAATTATTGATGAGACATTAAATATACTTTTGAGAAATTATCTGGCAGAATTGGTAAGTGGACAGATTGGAACCATATCTCGAGGTCTTAGCATATCTACAATACAAGTAAAAGAGTATATCCATCTTATCGGAAATTTAAATCCTCGTCCTATCATGGATATTCAGACAGAAACAACTGCTTATGTAGTACCTGATATTATTGTAACACAGGTAGGGGGAAAATGGAATGTAGATATCAATGACCAATGGATAGGTGAATATAAATATAGTGACTATTATATTCATATGATGAAAGAATCAACAGACCCAGAACTCACAACTTACTTTAAAGAACGACTAGATAAGGCAAAGTTTGTCCTTAACTGTGTAGAACAGAGAAGAAAAACTATTATCTGTGTTATGGAGGCAATCTTAAAACGGCAGGAGGACTATTTTGAACGAAAAGGGTCTTTAAAACCAATGAAATTAGAAGATATCTCAGAAGATTTAGGAGTTCATGTATCCACAGTAAGTCGGGCTGTGAAAGGAAAATATGTTCAATATAAAAGAACAGAACCTTTGAAAGCACTGTTTACCTCGTCTTTATCAAAAGCCGAAGAAAATGAAGGGATTTCTTCCGAACAAATCAAGGAGACAATTCGTACTATGATTGCTGAGGAAGGAAAAAAACCTTTGAGTGACCAAAAATTAGTAGAAAAACTGGCGGAAGAAGGAATTGCTGTTTCCAGAAGAACTGTGGCAAAATACAGAATCCAGATGAATATACCAGACTCCAGACAAAGAGGACTGTTTTTATAAATGAATTTCAGGAGATATAGCAATGAATGAAAATGGCAAACTGCTGACAATCGGTCAATTTGCGGCATTACATGGAATCAACAAAAAAACATTAATGTGGTATGATGAAATTGGATTATTTAAGCCTGCTGCTATCAATCCAGTCAATGGATACCGCTGCTATAATTATTATCAAAGTCCCATATTAGAAACTATTCTACTACTTCGAGAGCTAGATGTATCTATCAACGAAATACAAGTGTTTATGAAAAATCGCTCTGCCGAAAACTTAAAATATCTCCTGAATGAAAAAATAGATGATCTAGACCATAATATTATGCACTTGCAGGCAGTCAGAAAAACTCTGTGTAACTACCATCAAAATATGGTTACTTTGCTCACGATGGATTTGTCAGAAATCAGCATTGTAGAAAAAGAGGAGCACTGTTTAGTGACAGTTGATATAGATAAGAATACCTCTTTTGAAAGAGAGGTAGAACTAATCACAACCGAAACAACGAAATATCATCTGGGACGTCTTCATGATGCTTCTTATGGCTCTATGATTCCTGTATCTAGTCTGAAAAACGGTAATTTTGATGATTATTCCAAGCTGTTCATTGAAATTCCTTTCCTCAAGCAAAAAGTAGGGCTGCATATACAGCCCAAAGGAAGCTATTTAAGAGCCTTTCACAAAGGAAAGTGGGACGAGATATCTTTGCGGTATCAGGCTATCTTTGACTATGCTTACAAGCAAAACTTGGAATTAACTGGCTTTTCGTATGAAAAAGGAATCAATGAAATCGTTATTGATCGGGTTGAGGATTATATTATACAGATTGAAATACCAATTCTTTCCTCGCATAAAAGTATATGAAAAAAATATAGTCAATAATGATATTTTTTCTGCTTTCCAATTAACAATAATATAATTACAACAGTCGCCATTACCTCTGCTGCAACAATGGATATCCAGATTCCATCAAGAGCCCAAAACATAGGAAAAATCATAACAGTTGAAGATTGAAATACCATAGTGCGCAAAAATGAAATCAGTGCAGAGGTAAGGCCATCATTAAGGGCAGTAAAAAAAGAGGAACTAAAAATGGAAAAGCCTGACAGTAAAAAGGAAAAGGAAAATATAGTAAAAGCATGGATTGTCATTTCCAAAAGTTCTCTGTCATAGCTGACAAATATCAATGAAAGTGGTTTTGCCAATATTTGTCCTGCCATAAACATCAAGATAGAAAATATATTAATCAAAATTATACTTTTTTTCCGTAAATTCTTTAATTCATCATAGTTTTGTGCTCCATAGTGATAGCAAACTATCGGGGCTCCTCCAACAGAATAGCCAATAAAAATAGCCTGAAATATCATACTAACATACATTAACACTCCATATGCAGCAACACCATTTTCACCTGCATATTTCATTAACTGGATATTGTAAAGCATTCCTACAACAGAGGCAGAAATACTACTCATCAGCTCAGAAGAACCATTCGTACAAGTTTTTAAAAGTGCTCTTCCGTCAAATTTACATGTGCCCAGTTGTAATTGACTGCTGTTTTTGCGAGCAAAATAAATAAGTGGTATTACACCACCGACAAATTGGCTGAAGGCAGTTGCTGCTGCTGCCCCTACTAATCCCCAATGGAATATTGCTACAAATATCGCATCTAAAATCATATTGGTAACTCCCGATGCAACAGTTACATACAAACCGAATTTTGGTTTTTCAGCAGTTGCAAAGAGACACTGAAACTCATATTGTAGAATAAAAAACGGCTGTGCAATCAAAATAATGTTTCCATAGAGAACACTGTCTTCTAAAAGCTGCCCTTTCGCTCCCATAAGCAAGGCAACAGGACGGATAAAAATAAGTCCAAGTACCATAAGCAGGATACCACAGGCCACTGCCGCATAGACAATCAGAGAAAAAAGTTCATTAGCTTTTTTCATATTTCCCTCGCCCATGTTTTTAGCAATCAATGCACTGCCACCTGTTCCAAACATAAATCCTGCACATCCCAAAATTATCAAAAGAGGCATAATAAAGTTGACTGCAGCAAAAGGTGTTTTACCAACATAGTTGGATACAAAAAATCCGTCTACCACACCATAAATTGATGTAAAAACCATCATAATAATAGATGGAAATGTAAAGCCCAATAAGCGCTGAAAGTTAAAGTGGTCTGATAATTGAATTATTGTTTTCTTCATTATATTTACTCATTCCTTTTGTTCTTTTAAACTAAAGTTTTGCAAAATTTGCAATCGCTGATATGAATTCTTTGTCATCTTCCTAATTTTTTCCTACATGCCTTTTGCTTTTTCTTTTAGAGCTATCATAAAAGTTTCTGTCAATTCCAGATATTTCTCTACATCTTCTGGTACCCAGGAAGCAAATATCTCATTTTCTGCTGCTATAACCTGCCCAGCAGTTTTCTCTGCCAAGTCTTTTCCAACTTCTGTCAAGTATACCATTTTATTTTTAGAGCCAGCCATTTCTAGTCTGATAATCCCTTCAAATTCCAGTTTTCGGATTGCAGAATTGATGGTTTGTTTGCTAAGACCAGTACAATGACAGATATTTTGTAGTAGACGGTGGTCTCCATTTTCTAAAATAGCATAAAGAATAGAAATAGCACTGTCTGACATACCAAGCTTTAAAAACATTTCATGATATGCTGCTCCTGTCTCACCAAATAGATAATTATAGCGTTTCAATTCTTTTGAAATTTGAGGATTCATTGGGATACCTCCTATAAGTATGATTTCGTACGAAAATTATAGTATGAAATCATACTTATGTCAAGAAATTATTAATCAAAAATATGCGAAAAAATCTAGAAAATATTGCAATAAAATCAATCTTTATGATATAGTAATAGCGATTGGCACACATAAGGAAAACCATTTTATAATGAGGGGATAGTAATCTAGTTTTCCATTATTTTGTGTGGCTTTTTATGTGTAAATGATAAAAAGGGAGAAGAGAGAAAAATGATAAAAGAACAATCAGACCTTATTTTAGACCACAAGATAAAACAGAGTCTTAACAAAAGGATATTAAAAAATACTACAGTTAATATTTTAGTATTGGTGGCTATATGTTGTGTAATTATGGCTTTTTCCATGCAATCACTGGCCAACAGTATCCTTCTAGATAGTCTCCAACCCATGGTTCGTCAGTCAGCTAAAACTGTGGAGGCAAATATTCATATGCTGGCAGACCGGATGATAATGATTGCTGATGATCTTCGAATGGACCATATTGAGATTTTTGTAAATGGCGAGATGCAAAGGGCTGACATAGAAATGACTAAAGAATATAGAAAAGCAATTCTTATGGAGGCTGCCGAAATTTATGAATTGTATACGATTGCATTATATGATTTGGAAGGACGACTGATTCAGGGAATTGACGGCGCATCGGAAAGCCTGGACAGTAATTTTTTTGCTCTTCTTAAAGAAACTGATAATCTGACCACTCATTCTACCACTATTTTTCAGGACAAACTTGGTATTACTATGGGTATGCCAATAAAAGAAGGGGAAGGCGACGACGAAGCTACTTCCCTGTATGTAGTGGGGGTATATAAATATAATGTTCTTAATGATGTTATTAGTAGCATCAACCTAGGTAAGAATGGTATGGCTTACATAGTGAATCGTCAGGGAATTGTCATTAGCCATCCAGATCAGTCGCTAGTTCTAGCACAAAGTACTCTGCTTCAGATCAGTGATGGCAATGAAGATGCCATCAGCGAGGCAACTACTGGTGAAACTGGCTCCACAGAGTTTCCCATTGACGGAAAGCAGATGTTGGTAGCTTTTTCTCCTATCAGGGGAACTCAGTGGTCCCTAGTCATTCAGGTTCCAAAGTCTGACTATAACAATCTGATCAATGGAGCAATGGTGATAGCAGCATTATCTACTCTAGCAGTGCTGGCAGTGTCCCTCTTGTTAGTTCTGCGACTGGCTCGTTCTATCTCTCGTCCAGTTAAGGGAGTTACAGACCGAATGGTAGCCTTTTCTGATGGCGATCTACATACAGAAGTGGCTTTTGTCCATTCGGGAGACGAATTGGAGATATTAACGAAAACTCTGGGCTCTACTGTAGAAAACATCAATCAGTACATATTAGATATTCAGCAGGTTTTGACTCAGGTTGCAGATGGCAATCTGGTTATAAAGCCTCAAAAGAATTATAAAGGAGATTTTACTCTGATTAGGGCTAGCTTAAAAGCAATCCTCCAATCTATGAATGAAACCATATGGGATTTTCGTTCTGCTTCTGTCCGACTTGCTAATATGGCTGAAGAGTTGAGCGAACAATCTGGCCAGTTACATCAGGCTTCTCTGGAGCAAAATCTGTCCGCTGAAGAGCTGGTTCATGAGGTATCTCATGTAAAACAGCAATTGGTAAATGTTGCAGAAAGTAGTAACCAAACTCAATGTAAAACAGAAGAGATTACTGGCTGCATTCAAAAAGCAAATGCACAGATGACAGCTCTTTCTGGTACTATGGATAATATCAACTCCAATGCTTCTGAAATCACAAAGATTGCTAAATCTATTGAGGATATTGCTTTCCAAACCAATATTCTGGCACTTAACGCGGCTGTAGAAGCGACACGAGCAGGAAATGCGGGAACTGGATTTGCTGTGGTAGCGGACCAGGTTCGAGAATTAGCTGTCAAAAGTGCAGAGGCCGCTCAGAATGCTACTAATATGATTGCAAATACTAGAGCCATCATCCATACAGGTGTGGAGTTGAATGCTAAGACAGCCAAATCTCTGAAAGATATTTCAAATGTTTCTGACCAGATTAGTGAAATTTCAAATTGTTTGGCAGGAGCAGTGCATGGGCAGGAGAATGCTTTATCAATCATGGAAGAACGGATTAAGACCATTTCGTCCATAGCTGACAAGAATCTGCAGAATGCAGAAGGGACAAAACAGTCTAGTGGAGTACTAGCCAAAGAAGCAGAGAGACTTCAGCTCCAAGTTAAAAAGTTTGTTTTAAAGGAGGCACACAATCAATGAAACGAATAAGAAAAGGAGTAATGCTTTTATTGTTAGTGATGCTGTTTCTGGCTGGATGCAGCGAAACAAATAGTCTACAAGATGGTTACTATACTGCCCAGGCTTTAGCATATAACTATGGGTGGAAGGAATATATAACAATTATGGTCAAAGGAGGTAGTATTGTTTCTGTGGAATACAATGCAGAAAATGCCAGCGGCTTTATCAAGAGTTGGGATAATGCCTATATGCAGAACATGCTGCATACTAATGGCACCTATCCCAATGAATATACTCGTTATTATGCGGGACAGTTTCTAGATGGTCAAGGGGAAGGTGAGATTGAGGCCTTAACAGGGGCTACATCTTCCTACAACTCTTTTCAAAAACTGGCTGCGGCAGTTCTGGAACAAGCTAGAAAAGGTGATTCTAACATTATTATTGTAGATACAGGGCATTAAAGGGGCTGTTGCAAAATGTAGTAATTCTACAATATATGGCGGTAATATCAAGGATATTTATGCGATATATTGTGTAAATCTATCATTTTGCAACAGCCTTTCTATTTTATAGAGCAACTCTTTGATAAACAGAGAATTATCTAGTTTACAGATAGCCCATCCATCTTCATCCCTCAATTTAGAGCTGTTTGTATTATATTTTCCGCTGCTACTTCTACGCCAAGCCAGCCATCATTGGAAGTCCCATGCTTAAAGCTGGTACATAGGTCACTAACAGCAATCCAATCAAAATTGCGACATAATACCAGAGCATATAGGGTATGGTCTCTGCCAGAGTACTGTCTCCTACCTTAATTGCAACAAACAAAGTATTTCCTACTGGTGGTGTAATATTACCAATGCAAAGGTTATATACTAAAATTAGACCAAAATGAATGGGACTCATCCCAAAACTTTTTACGATTGGAAGAAACAGAGGAGTAAAAATCAAAATCGCCGGAGTTACATCCATAAAGGTACCTGCTATCAGCAAAATTACATTCATAATCAGCAAAATCACAATATAGTTATTAGTCAAGCCTAATAATGCTGCTGATACTGCCTGTGGAATCTGTAAAAATGCCATAACCCATCCTAAGATATTGGATACACCAATTAGGAATACAACCATACCACTCATCTTTGCACTATCCACTACAATCTTCCAGAAAGATTTAAGACTAATATTTCGGTAAAAAATACCGAGTACTAAGGCATAGATAACTGCAATCGCAGACCCTTCTGTGGCGGTAAAAATACCTCCAACGATTCCGCCGATTACCACTACAATTAAAGATAAAGCAGGAATCGCCTGTAGGGTACATACTCCCAGATTTTTCCAATCATACTTTCCACCACTTCCTCGATAACCTTTGCGTGCTGCCAGGATAACTCCCACTATCATACAGCACACAGCCCATAAAATTCCAGGCACATAGCCAGCTAGGAATAGGGCAGCTACAGATGTCCCTCCAGAGGCCAGTGAATAGGTAATCAAGGCATTAGAAGGAGGAATCAATAAACCAGATGGCGCAGAAGCTCCATTAGTAGCTGCACATAACCCTTTATCATATCCTTGACTTTCTTCTCCCTCTTTTACCATGCTTCCAACGGCTGCCGCTGCTGCAGAAGCAGAACCAGAAATAGCCCCAAATAAGGCATTCGCTCCAGCATTTGTTACCAAAAGAGCACCTGGAAGCTTTCCCAAAATCGCCATAACAAAGTCTACCAGACGTTTAGCAATTCCACCTTGGTTCATCAAATTACCTGCTAAGATGAAAAAAGGAATTGCTGTTAAGCTGAATTTGCTCATACCTACAAAGGTTCTTTGAGCTGCTGTAACTACTGATACATCTAAAGGTACTGTCTGGAGGATAACAACCAGGGAAGAGATTCCAATTGAATAAGAAATGGGAACTCCCAGTACCAGCAGCACCAACAATACAAATAAAATCAAAAATAAGGATTGAATTGCCATTTATGCTGTCTCCTCCTTCTTTTTCATAATATCCATGATATTAAGCACTGTATATATCATGTTCAAAATACCACACAAAGGCAGCACGATATAGAAAACTCCAATGGGAACTCCCAGAGAAGAAGTCATCTGCCCCATTGCCAGATTAGCAATTTGAAATCCGCCATAAGCTAAAATAACTGCTGAGAATAAAAAT